>NZ_JBNCAQ010000003.1:93882-130577 GCF_049808595.1 Streptomyces aurantiaciflavus
ACCCGGTGCCGGGGGCGGCCCCGCCCCCCCCCCCGGGGGGGCCCCCCCGCCCCCCCCCCCGGGGGCGGGGGCAATCGCCGTTTCTCGAAGAGTTTCGAGTGACTGCGCGGACCATTGACGCGCAAGGGGTTCGACTCTACGGTCCCGTCCGACGACGCGACTGCTGTTCGACATCGCGAACAGTCATCCCCCGCTGAAGGAGCGTCCGCATGAGCCGCACCCCCCACACCTCCCGCATCCCCCACACCTCCCGCATGCCTCGCACGTCCCGCAGGGCCACCCTTCTGGCCGTCCCTGCCGCCGTGTTGCTCGCCCTGACCCCCACCACCGCCTCCGCCTACCCCAACCCCGGCACGGTCACCGGATCCACCGTCGTCCACGACCCGACGATGATCCGCACCTCCGCCGGCCGCTACCTCCTCTACGCCACCGGCGGCGGCCTGTCCTACCGCACCTCCACCGACCGGATCGCGTTCAGCGCGGGCGGCGACGCCTTCTCGACGAGGCCGGGCTGGTGGTCGTCGTACGGGACGACCGAGGCGTGGGCGCCGGACATCTCCTACCAGGGCGGCAAGTACCTGATGTACTACGCCGTCTCGACCTTCGGCTCGAACAAGTCGGCCATCGGGCTGGCGACGTCCAGCACCGGTCTGCCGGGCTCCTGGAGCGATCAGGGCACCGTCCACACCTCCACCACCTCCAGCGACTACAACGCCATCGACCCCAACCTCTTCGTCGACGACGACGGCAAGTGGTGGCTGTCGTTCGGGAGTTGGTGGACGGGACTGAAGATGATCCAGGTCAACCCGTCCACCGGGAAGCAGCTGTCGACCAACACCACCCGGTACTCCCTGGCCTCCCGCCCCACCGGGACCAAGGCCGTCGAAGCCCCCTTCGTCGTCAAGCGGGGCGGCTACTACTACCTCTTCGCCTCCTACGACACCTGCTGCGCCGGCACCAGCTCCACCTACAAGGTCAAGGTCGGCCGCGCCACCAGCGTGACGGGGCCGTACTACGACAGGAACGGCGTCGCCCTGATGAACAACGGCGGGACGCCGGTGCTGGAGTCGCACGGGCGGTACATCGGCCCCGGCGGGCAGTCGATCATGAAGGACGCCGACGGGGACCTGATCGTCTACCACTACTACGACGGCAACGACAACGGCACGCCGAAACTCGGCATCAACCTCTTGAACTGGAGCAGCGGATGGCCCGTCGCCTACTGACCCTGCTGGCCGCACTACTGCTCGCCCTGTCCCTGGGACAGTCCTCGGCGAGCGCGGCCTCCTTCTCCAACCCGGTCAAGGCGCAGAAGGGCGCCGATCCCTGGATCTCCTACTTCAACGGCAACTACTACCTGGTGACGACGAGCTGGACCGACGTCATCACCATCCGCAAGTCGGCGACCCTGGCCGGCCTCGCCACCGCGCCGAACGTCCAGGTGTGGAAGGGCGACGCCGCCTCCCGCTGCTGCAACATCTGGGCACCGGAGCTGCACTTCCTCAACGGGCGTTGGTACCTGTACTACGTCGCCGGACAGAACGTCTCCGACTACAACCCGACCCAGCGGACGCATGTGCTGGAGAGCGCGGGCGCCGACCCGCTCGGCCCGTACACCTACAAGAACCAGCTCAACTCGGCCTGGATGCTGGACCCGACCGTCGCCACCATCAACGGGCAGCTCTACCTCTTCGGCAGTGCGAGCGGCGGCACCCAGAACCTCGTCGCGGCCCGCATGTCCAACCCCTACACCCTGGCCACCGGCTTCTCCACCGTCTCGACACCCACCTACGACTGGGAGCGCAACGGCACGGTCAACGAGGGGCCGGAGATCCTCCAGCGCAACGGGCAGACCTTCCTCGTCTACTCCGCGAGCGGCTGCTGGACCCCCGACTACAAGCTCGGCCAGCTCACCCTCACGGGCAGCGACCCGCTCTCCGCGTCGTCCTGGACGAAGAAGTCCACGCCGGTCTTCCAGCGCAACGACGCCAACGGCGTCTACGGCCCCGGCCACAACGGCTTCTTCACGTCCCCCGACGGCACGGAGAACTGGATCGTCTACCACGCCAACGACGCCGCGTCGGACGGCTGCGACAACGGGCGTACGACGCGGGCCCAGAAGTTCACCTGGAACTCCGACGGCACCCCGAACTTCGGCACCCCGGTCCGCCTCGGCGCGAGTCTTGCGGGACCGTCCGGTGAGCCGTCCACCGTCTCCACCACCTACACCCTCACCAACCGCAACAGCGGCAAGTGCCTGGACGTGGCCGGGAGTTCCTCGGCCGACGGCGCCAACGTCCTGCAGTACACCTGCAACGGCGGCGCCAACCAGCGCTGGCGCATCGAGGACCAGGGCGACGACACCAGCCGCCTCGTGAACGTGGCCACCGGCAAGGTCCTCGACACCGCCGACTGCTCCGCCGCCGACGGCGCCGACCTGCGCCAGTGGAGCTGGCTGAACAACACCTGCCAGCGCTTCCGCTTCATCGCCACCGACAACGACTACGTCCGCATCGTCAACCAGGCCACCGGCAAGGTCGCCGACGTGGCGAACTGCTCGACAGCGGACGGGGCGGACGTACGCCAGTGGACCTGGCTGAACAACGCCTGCCAGCAGTGGAGGCTGAACCCGGTCTAGGACGAGGCCCGTTCGGAGCCGACATCGGGTTCTGGGGGCGGCAGCCCCAGGGCTCAGCCGGTCTGCCCCATCCCCGCCGCGTTCGGCCAGCTCTGGGCGTTGGGCCACCCGGTGGCCGCCGCGGGCGAGAGGCCGTTGGTGCCGCGGACCTGCGCGGCGGTGAGACCGCCTCTGGCCGGGACGCCGGGCGGGGTGGGGGAGGCGGGCACCTGGGCGGCGGGGGCCATGGCGGGGACGGGGGCCTGGGGCATCGCGGGGGTCATGGCCGCCGCCGGCGCCATCGGCGCCATCTGGGGCGTCGGCGCCGGCACGGGCGCCATCGCGGCCGCCGCCGCGGGGGCCGGTACGGGGGCCGGTGCCGGGACGGGCGCGGGTGCGGGCGCGGGGACCGACTGGGGGAAGATCTGGGCCGCCGCCGGCAGCGGCATCCCCGCGCCGTTGGACGCGTTCGACTGGGCCGCCGCCGGCATCTGCATGCCGACGGCGGCGGCCGGGGCGGCTGCTGCCGGACCCGGCATTCCGGCACCGACGGCCTGAGCGGCAAGGCCCTGCATGCCGGCGCCGTTGGTGGCACCCACCAGCCGATCCACTGCCGCCGTACCCGAGCTGTAGCTGGTCCCGGCGCTCAGCTCGGGCACGGCGGCTCCCCTCCTGGTCCCGTAGAGCACCTGTTCCAGGCCGGACACCAGGCGACGCACGTCCACCTGGGGGCGCACCACGAGCCGCAGGAAGCGGCTGGAGGAGCCGATCTTGTTGCCGCACTCGCGGACCAGGATGCGATGCTCGGTGAGCAGGCGGTCCCGGACCACGGTGCCCTCGGCGCCCACGGGGAGACGCACGAAGAGGAAGTTCCCCTGTGACGGATAAACAGTCAGACCGGGCAGCGCGGAGAGCTGGCTCGCCATGTCGAGACGGTCCCGCCGCACCTGCAGCAGGCTCTGCGCGTACTCGGGGCCGTGCTCCTTGAGCATGAACACCACGTACTCGGCGAAGGCGTTGAGGTTCCACTTCGGCAGCATCGAGCGGACCTTGCCGGCGAGGGAGGGGTTGGCGACCATGTAGCCGAACCGGATGCCGTGCAGACCGAAGTTCTTGCCGAGGCTGCGCAGGACGATGACGTTCGGCCGGATCATCGCTTCCTGGACCACGCTCGGCTCGGCCTCGGCGTCCGCGAACTCCAGGAACGACTCGTCGATGACGATCAGGTCCAGGTCGGCCATCGCGTCCATGAACTGCACGAGCGCGTGCTTGTGCAGGAAGCCGCCGTCGGGGTTGTTCGGGTTGCAGATGACGGCCACACGGGTGCCGCGCGTGCGGATGAACTCGGCGTACTGCGCGAGGTCCAGGGCGAATCCGCTGGACTCCTGGAGCGGGAACATGTCGACCCGCTTGCCGGTCTCCATCGGCTGGTCGGTCCAGCGTCCGAAGGTGGGGACGGGGACGGCGAGGGACTCACGGACCAGCAGGTGGTCGATCCAGGTGATGAGTTCGGTCGAGCCGTTGCCCATCGCCACGGCCTGCGGGGGGAGCTGGAGCAGGTTGCACAGTTCGGCCGTGATCGTGTCGGCGCTGCTCGGGTAGTACGTGATGATGTCCCGCAGCTTCGCGGACATCGTCTCGAGCATGGCCGGGGTGGGGAAGTACGGATTGCAGGGGATGCAGAAGTCCACCGGACCGACCCCGTCGCCGCCCTCACGCGTCAGCGCCGCCATCGACGGGCTGTGCGCCGCGGTGCTGCGGAACAGCGAGGTGACGTTGTCGGCCATGGAACCTCCGTATGGGGCGGGCCCGGTGGGGACGACCGGGCCCGTCGTCATGTGGGTGGCCCGCGCGGGGGAGCGCGGGCCACCCGTACATACGGAGGCTGGGGCGGCGCTGTTCAACCGCTGAGGAATCGGTGAGAACTTGTACGCCCCCTGTGAGCGTGTGTCAGCGGGCGGCGGTCAGCGGCCGGCGGTCAGTGCTCGAACGAGTGCACCGTCGTCGTCCGGTACACCTGCCCCGGCCGCAGCACCGTCGACGGGAACGACGGCTTGTTCGGCGAGTCCGGGAAGTGCTGTGTCTCCAGGCACAGGCCGTCGCCCTGGCGGTAGACGGTCCCGCCCGTACCGACGAGCGTGGCGTCGAGGAAGTTCCCGGAGTAGAACTGCATGCCGGGCTCGGTGGTGGAGACCGTCATCGCGCGGCCCGAGGACGGGTCGCGCAGGGTCGCGACGGCCACCGGCTCGGCGGTGACGCCCTTGTCGAGGACCCAGTTGTGGTCGAAGCCCTTGGCGTACAGCAGCTGCTGGTGGGCGACGCGGATGTCCTCGCCGACGGTCTTGGTCCGGCGGAAGTCGAAGGGGGTGCCGACGACCTCGGCCAGTTCACCGGTGGGGATCAGTCCCGAGTCGACGGGTGTGAAGTGGGAGGCGTCGATCCTCAGCTCGTGGTCGTGGATCGTGCCGCCGCTCTCGCCGGCGAGGTTCCAGTACACGTGGCTGGTGAGGTTGACGACGGTGACCTTGTCGGTGGTCGCCTCGTAGTCGATGCGCCAGTCGCCGTGCTCGGTGAGGGTGTAGGTGACCTTCACCTTCAGCGTGCCCGGGTAGCCCATCTCCCCGTCGGCGCTCGTGCGGTACAGGTACAGGCCGACGTCGGAGCCCGCGGTGAACGGCTGCACGTCCCAGACCCGGCTGTCGAAGCCCTCGGCGCCGCCGTGCAGGCTGTTCACGCCGTCGTTGACGCCGACCTGGCAGGCCTCGCCGTCGAGGGTGAACCGCCCGTCGCCGATGCGGTTGCCGTAGCGGCCGATCAGCGCGCCGAAGTACGGGCTGCCGGCGACGTAGTCCTCGATGGTGTCGAAGCCGAGGGAGACGTTCGCGTGGCGGCCGTGCCGGTCGGGGATCTCCAGCGACTGGACGATGCCGCCGTAGGAGAGGACCTTCAGGCGGGTCCCGCCGTTCTCCAGGGACCAGCTGTGGATCTCGGTGCCGTCGGCGAGCTTGCCGAAGAGGTTCTTCACCGGTGTCCTGCCTCCCGGGGCAAGGATGGGGCCCCGCCGGTTTCTCCGGCGGGGCCCGTCTGCTGACTTACGAACCGGACTTGCGCTTGTTCCAGACGTCGAACCCGACCGCGGCCAGCAGGGCCAGGCCCTTGATGACCTGCTGCCAGTCGGTGCCGACGCTGAGCAGGTTCATGCCGTTGTTCAGCACACCGAGGACGAGACCACCGATGATCGCGCCGAGGACGGTGCCCACACCGCCGCTCATGGACGCGCCGCCGATGAACGACGAGGCGATCGCCTCGAGTTCGAAGCTGAGGCCCGCCTTCGGCGAGGCCGCGTTCAGACGCGCGGCGACCACCAGACCCGCCAGGGCCGCGAGCACGCCCATGTTCAGGAAGACGAGGAAGGTGACCTTCTTGTCCTTGACGCCCGACAGCTTCGCCGCCGGGAGGTTGCCGCCGATCGCGTAGATGTGCCGGCCGAAGACGGCGTTGCGCATGACGTAGCCGTAGCCGACCACCAGCACACCCAGGACCAGCAGGATGATCGGCGCGCCCTTGTAGCTGGCGAGCAGCAACGTGACGGCGAGAACCGCGGCGGAGATGGCGACGAGCTTCAGCAGGAAGAGGTTCGTGGGCGCCACGTCCAGGGAGAACTCCTGCTGACGCTTGCGGTCGCGGACCTCCTGGAGAATCACGAACGCCAGCAGGACGAAGCCCAGCAGCAGCGTGAGGTTGTGGTAGTTGGTGTCCGGGCCGACCTCCGGCAGGAAGCCGTTGCCCATCTTCTGCAGACCGTCCGGGAACGGGCCGAGCGTCTGGCCCTTCAGGAACATCTCCGTTAGACCACGGAAGATCAGCATGCCCGCGAGGGTGACGATGAAGGAGGGTATGCCGAGATAGGCGATCAGGAAGCCCTGTGCCGCGCCGGCGACCGCGCCGATCGCCAGGCACAGCGCCAGCGCGAGCGGCCACGCCACACCGTGCTGCACGGTCAGTACGGCCGCGAAGGCGCCGGTGAACGCCGTCACCGAACCGACCGACAGGTCGATGTGACCCGCGATGATCACCAGCATCATGCCGATCGCGAGGATCAGGATGTAGCTGTTCTGCAGGACCAGGTTGGAGACGTTGCGCGGCAGCAGCAGGTCGCCGCTGGTCCACACCTGGAAGAGGATCACGAGCAGGCCGAGCGCGATCAGCATGCCGTACTGGCGCATGTTGCTGCGCAGGCCGTTCAGCACCAGCTGCAGCAGCCCGCCGCCGGAGGCTGAGCCTCCGCTCTTCTCCGGCGGCGCGGCCGCCGGGCTCTTGGTCACGTCCGTGCTCATCGCGTTACCTCTTTGTCCTTCGTCATCTGGCGCATCAGCACTTCCTGCGTGGCCTCGGCCCGCGGGAACTCGCCCGTGAGCCGCCCGGCGGCCATGGTGTAGATGCGGTCGCACATGCCGAGCAGTTCGGGCAGCTCGGAGGAGATGAAGACGACCGCCTTGCCCTGGGCGGCCAGCTGGTCGATCACCGTGTAGATCTCGAACTTGGCGCCGACGTCGATACCGCGCGTCGGCTCGTCCAGGATCAGCACGTCGGGACCGGCGAAGATCCACTTGCTGAGGACGACCTTCTGCTGGTTGCCGCCGGACAGCTTGCCCACCGGCTCGAAGACGGTCGGCGCCTTGATGTTCATGGACTTGCGGTAGCCCTCGGCGACCTGCCGCTCCTCCTGCTCGTCGACCACGCCCCGCTTGGCGACCTTGTTCAGGGCGGTCAGCGAGATGTTGCGGTTGATCGTGTCGATGAGGTTCAGGCCGTAGTGCTTGCGGTCCTCGGTGACGTACGCGATCCCGTGGCCGATCGCCTCGGCGACCGTCTTCGTGCGGATCTCCTTGCCGTCCTTGAGGACCGTTCCGCCCGCGTGCCGGCCGTAGGTGCGCCCGAAGACGCTCATGGCGAGCTCGGTGCGGCCGGCGCCCATGAGGCCGGCGATGCCGACGATCTCCCCGCGGCGCACCTGGATCGACACGTCGTCGACCACCTTGCGCTGCTGGTCGATCGGGTGGTGCACGGTCCAGTCGCGGATCTCCAGGGCCGGGGCCGCGTCCTTCTCCGCCTTGTGCGGGGTGCGCTCGGGGAAGCGGTGGTCGAGGTCGCGGCCGACCATGCCGCTGATGATCCGGTCCTCGGTCGTCTCCGGCGACTTCACATCGAGCGTCTCGATGGTGTGCCCGTCGCGGATGATCGTCACCGAGTCCGCGACCTTGCGGATCTCGTTGAGCTTGTGGGAGATGATGATCGAGGTGATGCCCTGCTTCTTCAACTCCAGGATGAGATCCAGGAGTTTGCCGCTGTCCTCGTCGTTCAGGGCCGCGGTGGGCTCGTCCAGGATGAGGAGCTTGACCTTCTTCGAGAGGGCCTTGGCGATCTCCACGAGCTGCTGCTTGCCCACGCCGATGTCGGCGACGCGGGTCTCCGGGTGGTCGCTGAGACCGACCCGGCGCAGCAGCTCCGTGGCGTGCCGCAGAGTCTCCCGCCAGTCGATGAACCCGCCCTTGGCGTGCTCGTTGCCGAGGAAGATGTTCTCCGCCAGGGAGAGGTACGGCGACAGCGCCAGCTCCTGGTGGATGATCACGATGCCGTGCTGTTCGCTCGCCCGGATGTCCTTGAACTGGACGACCTCCCCCTCGAAGAGGATGTCGCCGTCGTAGGTTCCGTGCGGATGGACGCCGGAGAGCACCTTCATCAAGGTGGACTTCCCGGCGCCGTTCTCACCGCAGATGGCGTGGACCTCGCCCTGACGGACGGTCAGTGTGACGTCCGACAGCGCTTTGACGCCGGGAAAGGTCTTGACGATCGAGCGCATTTCCAGGACGGGTCCCGCCATGGTCGTGCCTTCCAATCCTTAAGGGTCGACTTACTTGAGCTGGTCCGCCGTGTAGTAGCCGCCCTGGACGAGCTCCTTCTCGTAGTTGGTCTTGTCGACGCCGACCGGCTGCAGCAGGTAGGCGGGGACGACCTTGGTGCCGTTGTCGTACGACTTGGTGTCGTTGATCTCGGGCTTCTTGCCGTTGAGGGCGGCGTCGACCATGTCCGTGGCGACCTGGGCGAGCTTGCGCAGGTCCTTGTAGACGGTCATCGACTGCTGGCCCGCGATGATCGACTTCACCGAGGCGAGCTCGGCGTCCTGGCCGGTGATGACCGGCAGCGGCTTGGCCGCGGTGCCGTAGCCGTCCGACTTCAGGGCGGCGATGATGCCGATGGAGATGCCGTCGTAGGGCGAGAGCACCGCGTCGACCCGGCCCTTGGTGTACGCCGAGGTGAGGTTGTCCTCCATGCGCTTCTGGGCGGTGGCGCCGTCCCAGCGCAGGGTGGTGACCTGGGTGAGCTTGGTCTGGCCGGACTTGACCACCAGCTTCTTGCTGTCGATGTACGGCTGGAGCACGCTCATCGCACCGTTGAAGAAGTACTTGGTGTTGTTGTCGTCGTTGGAGCCGGCGAAGAGCTCGATGTTGAACGGACCCTTGCCGCTCGCCAGACCCAGCTTGTCGACGATGTACTGGCCCTGGAGCTTGCCGACCTTCTCGTTGTCGAAGGACGCGTAGTAGTCGACGTTCTTCGTGCCGAGGATCAGACGGTCGTAGGAGATGACCGGGATCTTGGCGTCGGCGGCCTGCTGGAGGACGTTGTTCAGGGACTTGTTGTCGATGGCGGCGACGATCAGCGCCTTGACGCCCTGGGTGATCAGGTTCTCGATCTGGGAGACCTGCTGGTCGGGGTCGTCCTCGCCGAAGACCAGCTTGGTCTTGTAGCCCTTGGCCTTCAGGTCCTTCTCGACGTTGGCGCCGTCGGTGATCCAGCGCTCGGAGGACTTGGTCGGCATCGAGATGCCGATGGTGCCGCCCTTGGCGTCGCCGGCCTTCTCCTCGCTGCCGCCCTCGCCGGACTGCCCGCAGGCGGACAGGGTGAGGGCGAGGGAGGCGGCTCCGGCTATGGCGGCGAGGGCGGCTCTGCGGTTACGCATGATCATCATCCTTGATGTGTGTGCAGGGGATCGGTCTCGCGGTGCCGAGGGCGCTCCCGGCGCGCTGACGCCGGGAAGACCGAGAAGAAGAAGATGTGTGGGATTCTGGGTGCCTGTGGTGGCTTCTGTGAAGCGAGGTTTCCGGAACGTTATGACTGGGCGTCGAACCTGTTCAGTTCGCCGGGCAGACGCGAGCCGAGAGGTGCCATGTCTGCGTCAGCTCCGTGCCGCGCGAGCAGGTCGAGGGCGAGCCGTCCGCGCCGCACCCGCTCCTTGGCGGTGGACAGCGTCAGATCCCGCATGTGGTGGCCGTAGGGGTAGATGCCGGGCGCCTTGGACAGGCCGAACTTCAGGTACAGCGGCGCGCCCCGTCGGATCAGCTCGGCGACCTCGTACATCCGGATGTACCCGCCGAGATCGTCGGGAGCCTCGATGTACATGTCCATGGGAGCGCCGGACACCCGGCGGATCTCGGTGAGGTGATCCAGCGTCAGGTCGCTGGGCACGTTGATCGAGTCGCCGCCGAGCCGCTCGTACACCGCGTACGAGGCCGGGTTGACGGGGCCGATCAGCGCGGACACCTTCAGCGTGGTGTCGGCCGGGATGATGCCGGCCACCCGCGCCCGGTGCAGCGTCCACAGCACGCCCTCGTCGGCGACGAGCAGGCACTTCACGCCCAGCTCCGTGGCGCGGACGGCGTCCTCCACGCACCCGGCCACCGCGTCGTGGCCGCGGGCTCTCAGACCGGCGCCACGCGAGTCGGTACGGGTCGAGCCGCCGATGTCCCACGTACCGCGCGGACCGGTGAACAGGCACAGCTCGATGTCACGCTCGGCGGTGGCCTCGACCATCTCGGTGATCTCGGCGTCGGTCAGCATCCACACACCGCTGCCCTGGCTGATCCGGTGGATCGGCACATCGAGCCGCGAGGCTTCCTTCAGGACGACGGCCAGCGCTTCGGGACCCTCGCACGAGGGGATCTCGGTGCGCCAGCGGCCGCCGCCCGGGAAGGTGTGGGCGGAGGCGTCGGCGGGGTCGAGGGCGGGCGCGCCCAGGCCGAGCGAGGTGAGCGCCTGCTCACCGGGTCGACGGGCGGCCGTGGCGGGAGCGTCGGTCGTCACAAGCTGTCCTTCGTGTTCGAAATGTCGGACGGGATTCGGGCATCAAGACATGGGGGGCTTGGGTGTACGCCGGTACGGGGGCTGTCAGGGTGCCCCCGTACCGGCGTACGTCTAGGGGCGGAGCAGCACCTTGCCCACCTTCGGATCGCCGGATCCCACCAGCTCGATCGCGGCGGAGAACTCGGCGAGCGGCAGCTCGTGGGTCACCAGCGGCAGCGGATCGAGCAACCCGGCCCCGAACACCCGCACCGTGTGCGACCAGGCGTCCGGCGGCGCCCCGAAGACGGTGTGCACCTCCAGCTGCCGCACCACCAGGTCCGTCGGGTCGAGCCCGTCGGCGCCCGGCGCCGGGATGCCCGTCAGCACCAGCCGCCCGCCACGCCTGAGCAGGGAGGCGGCGGTCTGCGCGGCGGACGCCGAACCGGCGGTCTCGATCACGACGTCGAAGTCGTCGGGCAGTTCCTGGCCCCGGGTGCGGAAGTCGGTGGCCCCGAACTGCCGCGAGAGCGCCTCCCGGTCGTTGCGCGTGCCCACGACCAGCAGCTCGCTCGGCGAGCCCGCCTTCAGGAACTGGACGGCGAACATGCCCAGCGTCCCGGTCCCGACGACCGCGACCCGCTCGCCCGGCAGGGCGTTGGCCTTGATCGCGGCGGCCGCGATGCAGGCGGCCGGCTCCAGCAGGGCCGCCGCCGTGAGGTCGGCGTCCTCCGGCAGCACGTGCAGCAGCCGGGCCGGCAGGGTCAGGGTCGCGGCCATCGCACCCGGCTGGGTGAACCCGGTCTCCTCGTACCCGTCCGTGCACAGCGTCGTCTCACCGGCGTGGCAGCGGTCGCACACCTGGCAGTTGCGGAAGCCCTCACCGACGACCTTGCGGCCCACGAGGGACTCCGGCACCCCGGCGCCCACCGCCTCGACCGTCCCCGACCACTCGTGGCCGGGGGTGAGGGGGTAGCGGACGTACCCCTCGGGCCGGTTGCCCTGGTACACCTCGCGGTCGCTGCCGCAGATGCCCACGGCGTGCACGCGGACGAGTGCCTCGCCGGGCCCCGGCTCACGAGGCGTGTGCTCGGTGAGCCGGTGCTCGCCGGGCGCCTCGATCACGACGGCGGTGCTCACTTCTGCGTGCCCTTCGGCTTGCGCTGCTCCCAGCCCTCGGCCCACAGGTCGAAGCGGGCCTGCTGCTGCGGGAACTCGGCGGCCGCGTCGACGTCCAGCTCGACGCCCAGACCGGGCGCGTCGGACAGGTGGAAGTACCCGTCGACGACCTCCGGCGCACCCTTGACGACCTTCTTGATCTCCGCGTCCGCGAAGTCGTTGAAGTGCTCCAGGATCTTGAAGTTGGGGGAGGTGAAGCCGACCTGGAGGGAGGCGGCGGTGAGCACGGACCCGCCCACGTTGTGCGGGGCGACGAGCATGTAGTGGGTCTCGGCGGTCGCGGCGAGCTTCCGGGTCTCCCAGATGCCACCGATGTGGCCGACGTCCGGCTGGATGATGTCGACGGCCTGGCTCTCGAAGAGCTCACGGAACTCGATGCGGTCGTGGATGCGCTCGCCGGTGGCGACGGGGATGTCGACCTTGGCGGCGACCTTCTCCAGCGCCTTCAGGTTCTCCGGCGGGCAGGGCTCCTCCAGCCAGGCGGGCTTGAAGGGCGCCAGCTCCTTGGCGAGGCGGACGGCCGTCGAGGGCGAGAACCGGCCGTGCATCTCCAGCATCAGCTCGGCGTCCGGCCCGATGGCGTCGCGCACGGCCTCGATGAGGGAGACGGCGTACAGGGTCTGCTCGTGGTCCAGCTCGAAGTGCCCGGTGCCGAAGGGGTCGATCTTGAGCGCCTTGTACCCGCGCTCCATGACCCCCTGGGCGGCCTTGTGGTACGCCTCCGGGGTCCGCTCGGTGGTGTACCAGCCGTTGGCGTAGGCCTTGACCTTGTCGGTCACCTTCCCGCCGAGCAGCTGCCACACCGGGACCCCGAGGGCCTTGCCCTTGATGTCCCAGCAGGCCATCTCGACGACGGCGATGCCGGACATCACGATCTCGCCGGCGCGACCGTAGTCGCCGTACTTCATGCGGCGCGTGAGGTCCTCGACAGCGAACGGGTCGGAGCCGAGAATGTGGTTCTGCTCGGCCTCCCTCAGGTAGCCGATCAGCGCGTCGGTGTGGCCCAGCATGCGGGTCTCGCCGACACCCGTGATGCCCTCGTCGGTGTGCACGAGGACGTAGGTCAGGTTCCGCCACGGCGTCCCGACCACATGCGTGCTGATTCCGGTGATGCGCACGGAAGTTACCTTTCGGCTGTTCGAGATTTCGTCACATGTTCGAAATGCTGGCCAGACAGTAAGGATGGCGCGACGGGGGTGTCAATGGGTCGAACAGGTAACGGTTTCGGAAGTTTCGGCGCCCTTTCGAGAATTGGTGCCTGAAAGTGTGTGGCAGGTCACTCGAGCCGCCGCACCGGTATGGCCGGTTCCCACACAACTTTCACCAGGTGAACCTAGGAACGTGACCGTCCGGGCACCTAGTCTTCCCGCGTCATGGACTACTGCCACCCGTGCCGACGGCACCTCAACGGCGCCCTCGCCTGCCCGGGGTGCGGCGCGCCTGCCGAACCGCTACGCGCGTATCCGCAGGACGCGTCCGAGCCGGAGTCGTACGACGGCCACCACGCTCCGGTCGATCACGGCGATCGCGACCATCATGGCCATTACGGCGATCAGGGCCATCGCGACCATCGCGGCGATCAGGGCCATCACGGCGATCACGACGATCAGGGCCATCGCGACGATCAAGGCCACCACGGCGGTCGCGATCATCATGGCGACAACGGTGACAACGGCGCTGACCGCGATGGTGGCGATCATGACCACCACGGCGAGCACGGTGATCGAGAGAGCGACGGTGGCGAGCCTCAGGGCCGTGCGGCACGCCGCCGTGGGCAGGGCCGGGGTGGCCGGCGGGGCCCGGCGGGTGCCGCTGCCGCGTCGGAGGCGAGTCGACGCGACCGCAAGGCCGCGGTCCACCGCCGGCGCCGCAAGCGCACGGTGCTGATCGCCGTCGGCTTCGTCCTGGCGGCGGGTGGTCTGAGCCTGGCCGAACTCGG
Organism: Streptomyces aurantiaciflavus; assembly: GCF_049808595.1. NCBI lineage: Bacteria > Bacillati > Actinomycetota > Actinomycetes > Kitasatosporales > Streptomycetaceae > Streptomyces > Streptomyces aurantiaciflavus. The sequence continues at coordinate 107,736 of NZ_JBNCAQ010000003.1, forward strand.
CGTGGACGCACCGCTGTTCTCCTCCTCGCCGAACCCGGCGGCCGCCGGGGGCGAGTCCTCCGAGATCGACGACTCGACGACGGAGCCGAGCGCGTCCGGGCGGCCCCTGGACGACAGGACGGACACGGGGGCGGACAAGGTCTCGCCCTCCCCCGCCGCCTCCGATTCCGCGTCGGCCTCCGCCTCCGCCTCCCCGTCGGCGTCGCAGTCCTCGGGTGCGGCCACACAGACCCCGGAAAAGGAAGGCCGGTCGGCCACCCTCCCGGGCTCCGCCGGCTCGACGGCCCCGTCGGACTCCGACTCCACCCCGACCGCCGACCCGACGCCGTCGAACGCGCCCCCCAAACCGGAACCGTCGCCGTCGGAGACGTGCCAGCGCTTCTTGTGGTGGTGCTCGTAGGGCTCCAGTGGGACGGATCGCGCTTCGCCCGAGCCGGGTGGGCGTCCGTCGTGTGAGCCGTTGAGCGGGCGGCGGTCCGTCCTGGACGGCCGTCCAGGACGGACACCGTACCCTCCCGCTTCCACCAACGCCCCCGCGCCGCCCGGGAGTCCGCCGCGCCCCGGCCGCTGAGCCCGTCGTCGGTTCGCCGGTCGGCGCGGGCGCCTCGACCTGCCGGGGAGTGTGGTGTCGTACCCGGACGAATCGGCCTGCCGTCGGGCGGCGGCCTGGACGGAATGTGCCGCCTTGGCCGGCCGCGTTCTCAACTGCCGCGACTGGGGGCGTTATTCAACCGTGACGACGTTCCGGCGCAGACCCCTTGACCGCCATGAATTGTTAGCGCTCACAATGACGTCCGCATTCACCAGTCAGCGTCCAACGCCAGCACGGGAGGTATGAGCGTCATGCCCGCAGAATCCCAACCTGCCCTGTTGGCCGAGGACTTGGGGCTTCCGGGAATCCCGGCATGAAGCCGGCGGCGCGGGATCGTCCGCCCACATCACAGGCCTTATCGGCAGACGACCGCCAAGGAGGTGCGGCCGTGACCCACGCGCAGCTTCGGCCGCCCACCATGGCCGACGTGGCACGCCTGGCCGGTGTGTCCCACCAGACCGTGTCCCGCGTCCTGGGGGACCACCCCAATGTGCGGGACGAGACCCGGGCCAGGGTGCTGCGCGCGATCGAGGAGATGGGCTACCGTCGCAACTCCTCCGCCCGGGCCCTGGCGACCCGGCGCACCCGGACCCTGGGGGTGGTCGCCTCCGACACCACCCTCTACGGGCCGGCCAGCACCTTGTTCGCGCTCGAGGAGGCGGCGCGTGCCGAGGGATATCTCGTCTCGACGGTCAGTCTGCGCAAACTGACCGTGGAGAAGCTGTCCGAGGCGCTGGACCACCTCAGCGAGGGCGGGGTGGAGGGAGTGGTCGCCATCACCCCGCAGCGGTCGGCGGTGGACGCTCTGGCCGAACTCCGCCATCCGTTCCCGGTGGTGGTCGTGGGCAGCGGGACCGGTGTGGACATCCCCAGCGTGAGCGTGGACCAGCACCTCGGAGCCCGGCTGGCCACCGGGCATCTGCTGGCCGCCGGCCACCGCAAGGTCTGGCACCTCGCGGGCCCGGAGGACTGGCAGGAGGCGGCCGACCGGGCCGCCGGCTGGCGGGCCACCCTCGAAGCGGCGGGTGTCGAGCCGCCCATGCTGCTGCGGGGGGACTGGAGTCCGCTGTCGGGCTACCGGGCGGGCCAGGAACTGGCGGGCTGGGTGGGCCGGGGACTGACCGCCGTCTTCGTCGCCAACGACCAGATGGCACTGGGGGCGATGCGGGCCCTGCGTGAGGCGGGCGTCCGAACTCCCCAGGACGTCGCGGTGGTCGGCTTCGACGACATCCCGGAGTCGGAGTTCTTCGCCCCGCCTCTCACCACCGTCCGGCAGGACTTCGCGGCGGTCGGCAAACAAGGCATCGCGCTGCTCCTGGAGTTGATCGAGGGCCGGCCACCCGCCACCACGTCCCGGGTCGCGATCGAACCCCAACTCGTCGTCCGCGCCAGCACCTTCCCCCACGCCGCCCAAGCGGAGGGCGTACCTCTCTGACCCACCCACCGGCTGCTTTCGCCCCTCCGTGTGGCCGGTATTCCGAACAATGATCGACAGGCTGGACGCAGTGCGGCCGGTCCCATCGAGTACCAGCGGTCCAACCCCGGGCCGGCTCTTCAAAGGAGAAGAACATGCTCAACAGACGGAACTTCCTCACTGCGGCGGTCGGCGTGGCGGCCGCGGGCGGCCTGTCCGCCTGCGCCAAGAAGGACGAGAGCACCTCCGCCTCCTCCGGGGGCGGCAGCAAGACGCTCACGCTCGGCTTCTCCCAGGTCGGCTCGGAGAGCGGCTGGCGCACCGCCAACAGCCAGTCGGTGAAGGACGCCGCCAAGGAGGCCGGCTACAACCTCAAGTTCTCCGACGCCCAGCAGAAGCAGGAGAACCAGATCTCCGCCATCCGCAGCTACATCGCGCAGAAGGTGGACGTCATCGCCTTCTCGCCGGTGGTCGTCACCGGCTGGGACGCGGTGCTCAAGGAGGCCAAGGCCGCGAAGATCCCGGTGGTCCTCACCGACCGCTCGGTGGAGACCTCCGACGACTCCCTGTACGTCACCCTGGTCGGCTCCGACTTCACCGACGAGGGCCGCCGCGCCGCCAAGATCCTCGAGAAGGTCATCGCCAAGGCCGGTCTCAAGGCCCCGGTGAAGATCGCCCAGCTGGAGGGCACCACCGGCGCCGCCCCGGCGATCGAGCGCGCCAAGGGCTTCAAGGAGGTCATGGACGCGAGCCACAAGGACGACTGGAAGATCGTCGTCAGCCAGACCGGTGACTTCACCCGCGCCGGCGGCAAGCAGGTCATGGCGGCCTTCCTGCAGTCCAACCCGGACATCAACGTCCTCTTCGCGCACAACGACGACATGGCCATCGGCGCCATCCAGTCCATCGAGGCGGCCGGCAAGAAGCCCGGCAAGGACATCCTCATCGTCTCGATCGACGGCGTGAAGGACGGCTTCGTCGCCATGTCCGAGGGCAAGATCAACGCCATCGTCGAGTGCAACCCGCTGCTCGGCCCCCAGCTGATGGACGTCGTGAAGAAGGTCAAGGACGGCGAGACGGTCGAGCGCTGGATCAAGACCAAGGAGGGCGACTTCATGCAGGACCAGGCCGCCGCCGCGCTCCCGACCCGCAAGTACTGACCGACCGCACCCACCGGCAGGGAGCCTCCGGCCGACCGAGCCATCGGTCCCGGGGCTCCCTGCGGGCCTGAACCAATCCCACGAGGAGCGCTGCCATGGCAGAGCCGCGGCCCGTCCTGGAGATGACGGGCATAGTCAAGGAGTTTCCGGGGGTACGGGCTCTGTCGGGCGTCGACTTCCGGCTCTTCCCCGGCGAGATCCACGCCCTGATGGGCGAGAACGGCGCGGGGAAGTCCACCCTGATCAAGGTGCTGACGGGGGTCTACTCCCTGGACGGCGGCACCATCACCCTGGACGGCAGGTCCGTGCTGTTCGGCAGCCCGCTGCAGGCGCAGCAGGCCGGCATCAGCACGGTGTACCAGGAGGTGAACCTCTGCCCGAACCTGTCGGTGGCGGAGAACATCTTCATCGGGCGCGAGCCGACCCGCATGGGCCGCATCCAGTGGAAGCGGATGCGCAAGGAGGCGGCGGAGCTGGTGGACCGGCTCGGCCTCGACATCGACGTCACCGCGCCCCTGTCCTCGTACCCGCTGGCCGTGCAGCAACTGGTCGCGATCGTGCGGTCGGTGGGCACCGGCGACAGCGACGGCCAGGGATCGGGCACCAAGGTGCTGGTCCTGGACGAGCCGACGTCCAGCCTCGACCGCGACGAGGTCCAGGAACTGTTCCGCCTGATGCGGCGGCTGAAGGACGAGGGCGTGGCGATCCTGTTCGTCTCGCACTTCCTCGACCAGATCTACGAGATCTGCGACCGGATGACCGTCCTGCGCAACGGCACGCTCGTCGGTGAGCACATGGTCGGCGACCTCGACCAGGTCGGGCTGATCCAGCTGATGATCGGCAAGGCCCTGGACCAGCTGGAGGAGCTCCACGACCACCAGCTGCACTCCGACGTCGGCGAGACACTGCTGCGGGCGGACGGCCTCGGCCGGACCGGCGGCATCGCCCCCTTCGACCTGGAGATCAAGAAGGGCGAGGTGCTCGGACTCGCCGGACTGCTCGGGTCCGGCCGTACCGAGCTGGCCCGGCTGCTGTTCGGCGCCGACCAGCCCGACAGCGGCAAGGTGACCGTCGGCGGCAAGCAGGTCTCGCTCAGCGCCCCGAACGACGCGATCGGCGCCGGCGTCGCGTTCTGCTCGGAGAACCGCAAGACCGAGGGCCTGGTCCCCGATCTGACGGTGCGGGAGAACATCATCCTCGCCCTCCAGGCGTCCCGCGGCTGGACCCGGCCCATCCCGGCCTCCCAGCGCGACGAGCTCGTCGCCAAGTACATCAAGGCGCTCGACATCCGCCCCGCCAACCCGGAGGCCCGCGTCGGCCAGCTCAGCGGCGGCAACCAGCAGAAGGTGCTGCTGGCCCGCTGGCTGATCACCCAGCCGAAGCTGCTGATCCTGGACGAACCGACGCGCGGCATCGACGTCGGCGCCAAGGCGGAGATCCAGAAACTCGTGGTCTCCCTCTCCGAGGACGGCATGTCCGTGCTGTACATCGCGGCCGAGCTGGAGGAGGTACTCCGGCTCAGTCACACCATCGGGGTGCTGCGCGACCGCCGGCTGGTGGCGCAGCTCACCAACGGGCCCGAGATCACCACCAGCCGGATCATGGAGACCATCGCGAGCGGAGAGCACCAGTGAGCACCCCCTCAGTGACCACACCGTCCCGATGGCGAGCACTGACCCATCACCACCTGTTCTGGCCGGTCGCGGTCCTCGTCGTCCTGCTGCTCGTCAACGTCCCCTTCACGCCCGACTTCTTCTCGATCAAGATGACGGACGGCCACCTCTACGGCAGCCTCGTCTCGATCGTGCTGTTCGGCTCGCCCCTCATCCTGGTGGCGGTCGGCATGACCCTGGTCATCGCCACCGGCGGCATCGACCTCTCCGTCGGCGCCGTGGTCGCCATCACCGGAGCACTCGCCTGCTCGTACATCAGTGACCAGGCCGACCAGGGCGCCCTGTCCGGGGTGCTGCTCGCCATGGGTCTGGGCCTGCTGGCCGCGGTCGTCTGCGGCCTGTGGAACGGCTTCCTGGTCGCCCGGATGGGCATCCAGCCGATCATCGCCACGCTGATCATCATGGTCGCCGGGCGCGGTGTCGCCCAGCTGATCACCGACGGCCAGATCATCACCATCAACAGCGAGCCGTACAAGCTGATCGGCGGCGGCTACTGGCTGACCCTGCCCTTCTCCATCTTCGTGGTGGCCGCGGTCGTGGCCGTCACCGTCGTGCTGACCCGCCGTACGGCGCTCGGCCTGCTCGTCGAGTCGGTCGGCGGCAACGCCGAGGCCAGCCGCCTGGTCGGCATCCGCTCCCGGCGCATCAAGATCATGGTCTACATGTTCTGCGCGCTGTGCGCGGGCATCGCGGGCCTGATGATCAGCTCGAACACCTCGGCCGCCGACGGCAACAACGCCGGCCTGTGGATCGAGCTCGACGCGATCCTCGCCGTGGTGATCGGCGGCACCTCGCTCCTGGGCGGCCGGTTCTCCATCGGCGGCACGGTGGTCGGCGCGCTCGTCATCCAGACCCTGACCACCACGATCTACACCATCGGCGTGCCGACCCAGACCAACCTGGTCTTCAAGGCCGCCGTCGTCATCGTCGTCTGCCTGCTGCAGTCCCCGAAGTTCCGCGCCAAGGTCTTCGGCAACAAGTTCGGTGCCAAGCCCGGCGCGAAGGGAAGCGGCAAGCCCGCCGCGGCCCCGGCGGACACCGCCGCGGCGACCGAGGCCGCTCCCAAGATGGAGGTGTCGTGATGACCACGACCACCCAGAGCCCCACGGCCGCCCCGGACAGCCGTACGCCGTCCAGGGCCGCGCGTCTGCTCGCCGACCGGCGCCTGCCCGTCGCGGCGACGGCCCTGCTCTTCCTCGTGATGTACGGCGTGGGCCTGGGCCGCTACCAGTACTACGGGTTCGCCGAACCTCAGGTCTTCCTGAACCTGTTCATCGACAACGGCTATCTGCTGGTCGCCGCCGTCGGTGTCACCTTCGTCATCCTGTCCGGCGGCATCGACCTGTCCGTCGGCTCGGTGATCGGCTTCACGACGATGTTCACGGCGTGGCTGGTGGAGCGTCAGGGGGTGCCGCTGCCGATCGCCGTCCTCCTCGCCCTGGGCGCCGGCGCGTTCGGTGGCTTCCTGATGGGCTATGTGATCCACAACTTCGAGATCCAGCCCTTCATCGTGACCCTCGCCGGCCTCTTCCTCTTCCGCGGCCTGTGCCTGGTCATCAGCAAGGAGTCGATCTCGATCAGCGACGCCTCGGTGAGCGACCTGGCCCAGACGCGGGTGTCGCTGGGCCTGGGCGACCTGTCGATCGGTGCGGTGGTGGCCCTGGTCGTCCTCGGCGTCGCGTTCTACGTGCTGCACTACACGCGCTTCGGACGCCGGGTGTACGCCATCGGCGGCAACGAGCAGTCGGCCCTGCTGATGGGTCTCCCGCAGGGCGGCACGAAGATCGCCGTGTACACGGTGAGCGGCTTCTGCTCGGCCCTGGCCGGCCTGTTGTTCATGCTGTACATCCAGTCCGGTGACCCGCTGCACGCCACCGGCATGGAACTCGACGCGATAGCCGCGGTCGTCATCGGCGGCACCCTGCTGACGGGTGGCTCCGGCTACGTCCTGGGCACCCTGTTCGGTGTCCTCGTCCTGGGCCTGATCAAGAGCCTCATCCAGTTCGAGGGCACGCTCAGCTCCTGGTGGACGAAGATCGCCACCGGCGTGCTGCTGTGCGCGTTCATCCTGATCCAGCGCTTCATGACGAGCCGCAAGAAGACCTGAGCCGACAGGGACGTTTTCTGTCCGGAGCGGTCCGGCGCACCTACGGCGTGCGCCGGACCGCTCACCGGTGTCGCCACAGCGGCGGGGTACCGACGCTCCGTCAGGGCAAGCGGGCGGGCGAGCGCGAAGCACGCCGGGCAGGCGGCGGTCGCAGTCATCAGCGCAACTCGACTCCCGTCTCAGTGCCGACCTGGCGGATCTGGTCGAAGCTCAGTCGCCGTAGCTCCGCGATCAGTTCGGCCATGTCGGGTCCTGCCGAGTGCTGCCATGGGACCCGCTCGCCCAGCGCTACGTTGACTTCGCCGACAGGGCCGGCCATGGCCGCCAGGTCGCCGACGGGGATGCCCAGTACGACTGCGAAATCGGTCAGTAGGTCGCGGGTCAGCTCCACCCTGCCGTGCCCGACCCCACCGATCGTGGCCGCGCTCATGTACAGGCCCGACACCAGGTACAGGACCCTGGCGGAGCCCATCCAGTCCAGGTTCCGGTTGGCGAGCATCCGAAGAAGCGCGGCGCCGAAGCCCGGCGGGTACCGCTCATGCGGTCGTGGAGCCCGAACAGGCACCGTGCGGTTCTCCTGCGGCAGTGACCGGACACGGCGAAGCAACGCGTCCCTGCGCCGCGGGGGCAGCGCCACGGCATGCTTCACCAGGTGCGGGACCAGCCGCCCGGCCGTCGCGTCCAGCGGTGCGAGTTCCTCCGGTACCGGTACTCCGGCAACGGCGAAGAGGTCTGCGGTGGGCCAGCCGAGCGCGGGCGCGAGCCTGCGCAGCAGCACCGGGTCAGGAGCCGCACCCCCGAGCACCGCGCCAAGCTCGGACTCCGCGGCCTCGGCCTGCCGGGAGAGCGGTCCGACGTCCAGCCCGCGGTGATCCATCAGCCGCTCCAGCAGCACGCCGAAGCCTGGATGCCTGGTCATCCGAAGAGCCTAGTGCCGCGGCAGGCAACGTTTGCCCGTTGAGGAGCGGGGTCGTGGGGGTACCTCCCGCCCGAGCCGTGCGAAGCCGGTTCGAGGGTGGGGGAGCGTGCTCTCGGTGTGCCGGCCGGAAGCCCTCGTACTGGATGTACTTGGGCTTTCGGCCGGTGCGGCGAGAGGGCGTGCCGGGCGTCGCGACGGGGCGAACGTTGCCTGTCGCGGCACTAGATGCCCGGGCACTGTGACGCGCACCTGTGATCCGCAGCCGTGGACGCTGCTGAGCAGGCGATCGCGGCGCCCGGCCACCGCCCCCCGGACGCGCGCGCCGAGATCCGCTGGAGCGAGGTCCCGCCCTTCTGATCACCCCGCCGCCACCGCCACCACCACCCCCCGCTCCCCACTCGGCGACACCGCCGCCGACACCCGTATCGCCGTGGCCCGCGCCACGCGGCCCGCGTGGGCGGCGCCCGCCAGCAGGGCCGGCTGGAGTTGCTCCAGGCCGGCGACCAGCAGTTCCTCGCCGGCCACCAGGAGCGGCCGTACCGCCTGCGCCGAGGTGGCCGCCGCCTCCGTCAGGTCGGCGAGGGCGGGGAGGACAGCCCGGGCGAGGTCCGCGCCCGCGGCGGCGGCGCGGTCGGTGAGAGCCGCCTGCACGGGGAGAAGCGGGGTCACCGTCGTCGACACCGCGTCCGCGATGCGGTGCAGCTCCGGGGCCGAGTCCCGCAGGACCTCCGCCGCCGCGCGCAGCACCGGTACGAGGGCCAGTGCCAGCCCCGCCGCCAGGCCGGCGCCCGCGGGCAGGAGCGGGGACGTCGCCTCGACCAGTTCGCCCAGGACCGCCGCGCACTCCTCGACGGCCGGTTCCACGGAGTCCAGCACCGGCAGCAGAGTCTCGCCGAGCGCCGCCAGCAGCGCCTGGGCCGGTTCGCTCACGGGTGTCCCGCCGGTGCCGAGGCGGGTGAGGGTCTCGACGACGCGGTAGAAGGCCTCCTGCGCCTCGGGGGAGGCGCTGGCCTCGGCCAGGTCGGCCGTGGTCCGTCGCAGCACCCTCAGCGCCTCGGCGCCCGAACCGTCGCGGGGGTCGAGGGTGTTGACCGCGATCCGGGCGATGTTCCCCGCGGTGTCCAGGAGTTGTCCGGTGATGTCGGTCGTGCTGCGGGCCACGCGCAGCACGTCGTCCCTGCTGGGGAGCGAAGGAATCGTCGCCATGGGGTCTCCTCGCGGCACACGCACCCGGTGCCCTCAGCATGCCCGCTCCCGGCGGTCGTCGTAGGCCATCCGGAGTATCGGTGACACCAACACCCTCCTGTGGCAGTTGAGTCGAACAGGCAGGCCTCGCCGTACCGGCCCACGGAAGCACCCCACGATCCCGCTCCCACGATCTCGGCAGTCCGGAGGAGGTACGCGTGCGCACCACGAGCACCACGTTCCTGGAGACTGAGCGGGAGTGAGTCCTGTCGCAAGCAACGGTCTGGTTGAGGAGAGCGGATGACGCAGGAGATCCACGGCAGCGTCGCGGACGGTTTCGAGGCCGTGCGGGAGGAGTTCGCCGCGTTCGTGGCGGAGGAACGGGCCGACTACGAAGGGCAGTTGTGCGCGTACGTGCACGGCCGCAAGGTCGTCGACCTGTGGGCCGGGCACGGCAACGACGCCGAGTCCCTGTACGGCGTCTTCTCGTCCACCAAGGGTGCGGCCCACCTCGTGGTTGCGCTCCTCGTGCAGGACGGCACGCTGGAGCTGGACCGCAAAGTCACCTACTACTGGCCGGAGTTCGCGGCCGAGGGCAAGGGCGTGCTGACTCTGCGCGACCTGCTCGCCCACCGGGCGGGGCTGGTCGGGCTCGACGCCGGGTTCACCGACGACGAACTGGCCGACGATCGCGCCATCGCCGAACGGCTCGCGGACCAGAAGCCGTTCTGGCGTCCGGGTACGGCTTTCGGCTATCACGCACTCGTCATCGGCGCGCTCGCCGGCGAGGTCGTACGGCGGGCCACGGGTCGTACGCTCCAGGAGGTGTACGACGAGCGGGTGCGGGTGCCGTACGAGTTGAACTTCTTCCTCGGGCTGCCCGAGGCGCTGGAGCCCCGCTTCCGGTCCGTACAGCCCATGGCGCCCACGCAGGAGCAGCAGGCCGTGCTCGACTCGGTGCGGACCGGGCCGCACAGTCTTTCCTCGATCGCGTTCAACACGCATGTGCCGGAGCCGGGTGATCTGGTGGATCACGCCAACTCCCGTACGGTGCGCGCCAAGGGACCGGCGTCGGCGGGCGGTGTCGCGGCGGCGCGCGGGCTCGCGGGGATGTACGCGGCGGCGATCAGCGAGGTGGAGGGGCGGCCGCCGCTGCTGAAGCCGGACACCATCGCAGAGGTGGGACAGATCCATTCGACCGGCTACGACCTGGTGGCCCGGACACACAAGTCGTTCGGGCTCGGGTTCCAGGCGGTGGCCGACACGTGGTACCCGTTCCTGGGCGCCGGGGCGTTCGGGCACAGCGGCGCGGGCGGTTCGCAGGCCTTCGCGGATCCACGCAGTGGGCTGGCGTACGGGTACACACGTCGGCGCGTCGCCTTCCCGGGCGGGGCGGCGCCGGAGAACGTACGGCTGGTGAAGGCCGTGCACACGGCGGCGCTGAACTGAAGCACACGTCACGGGCGAAGGCCGCACCCCACGTCCAGGGGTGCGGCCTTCGTCGTACGCAACGAACGTCGTCGGACCGGCGTCACGCCCGGATTTCCCGGGCCGGGGGAGTCCGTCAGAGCTTGACGATCATCTTGCCGGTGTTGTCGCCGCGCAGGACGCCCAGGAACGCCTCCAGGTTGTTCTCGATGCCCTCGACGACCGTCTCGCGGTACTTGAGCTCGCCGGAGCGGACCCAGGGGCCGACCTCCTGGACGAACTGCGGCTGGAGGTCGTAGTGGTCGCCGACCAGGAAGCCCTCGATGCGGCCGCGGGTCTGGATCAGACGGGCGAGGTTCTTCGGGCCGGGGGCGGGCTCGGTGTTGTTGTAGACCGAGATCATGCCGCAGACGGCGATACGGCCGCCCTGGTTGAGGGAGCCGATCGCGGCCTCCAGGTGGTCGCCGCCGACGTTGTCGAAGTAGACGTCGATGCCGTCGGGCGCCGCCTCGCGCAGCTGCTCGGCCACGGGGCCGTTCCTGTAGTTGAAGGCGGCGTCGAAGCCGTACTCCTCGACCAGCAGCTTGACCTTCTCGTCGGAGCCGGCCGAGCCGATCACACGCGAGGCGCCCTTGAGTTTGGCGATCTGGCCGACCTGGCTGCCGACGGCGCCCGCCGCGCCCGACACGAACACCGAGTCGCCTTCCTTGAAGGAGGCGGTGCGCAGCAGGCCGGCGTAGGCGGTGAGGCCCGTCATGCCGAGGACGCCGAGGTACGTGGACAGGGGTGCGGCCTCGGGGTCGACCTTGACGGCCTGCTTGGCGTCGAAGGTGGCGTACTCGCGCCAGCCGCCGAAGTGCAGCACGTGGTCGCCCGGGGCGATGCCCTCGGCCTCGGAGGCGACGACCTCGCCCACGGCGCCGCCCTGCATGGCCTTGCCCAGCTCGAAGGGGGCGACGTAGGACTTGGCGGCGCTCATCCGGCCGCGCATGTACGGGTCGACGGAGAGGTACTCGTTGCGGACGAGCACCTGGCCGGGGCCGGGCTGCCGGATCTCCGCCTCGGCCAGCTCGAAGTCCTCGGGCTTCGGCCAGCCGACGGGGCGGCTGAGCAGACGCCACTCACGGCTGACGGAGGGGAGCGTGGGGGTGTCGGACATGAGGCCTTTCCTTACGTGCTGCGGTGCGGGCGAGAAGCAAATGTTTCAGTACCTGAAACAACCATGCTCCTGAATATTTCAGCATGTCAAGTAATCCGGGTACCCTGAAACCATGGCCACCTCACATCGGACCCCCCTCCCCGACGCCCTGACCATGGAAGTCGTCGAGCTGATCGGCGAGGTCGTGGCCCGCTTCCACGAGGACTACGAGGAGGCCGCCGCCGAGCACGCCCTCACCGGCGCCCAGGCCCGCCTCCTCAGCCTCCTCTCCCTGGAACCGCTCCCGATGCGGAAGCTGGCGAACAGGCTGAAGTGCGAGCCGTCCAACGTGACCGGCATCGTGGACCGCCTGGAGTCCCGGGGCCTGGTCGAGCGCCGCCCCGACCCGGCCGACCGCCGTGTGAAGCTGGCGGCGGCCACGGAGGAGGGGCGACGGGTGGCCAAGAGCCTGCGGGAGTCGCTGCGGTTCGCCCGGGAGCCGCTCGCGGGGCTGGCGGAGGAGGAGCGGGTGGTGCTGCGGGGCATGCTGCGGCGGATGCTGGGGACGGCGACGGAGGCGGGGGACGCCTGACCGTCCAGGTCGGCGGGTGACGCGCACCCGGCCGATAGAGTTCCCCCATGCGCGATCTCGGGGCGGGTTTCAAGTTCCTCCTGGAGGGCCAGCGATGGGTGGCCCGCAACGGCAAGCAGTACGGCTTCGGGCTCGTTCCCGGGCTGATCACGCTCGTCCTCTACCTGGGCGCGCTGGTGGCGCTCGCGGTGTGGGGCGAGGACTTCGTGGCCTGGGCGACGCCGTTCGCCGACGACTGGTCGAGCCCGTGGCTCGGCCTGTTCCGCGGGTTCCTCACGGTCGTGCTGTTCGCCCTCGGACTGCTCCTCGCCGTCATCACCTTCACCGCGGTCACCCTGCTCATCGGGCAGCCCTTCTACGAGAACCTCTCCGAGAAGGTCGACCGCGACGTCTCGCCCGACGGCACGGCCCCCCACTCGGGGCTGCCGCTCTGGCGCGAGCTGTGGATCTCGGCCCGCGACAGCCTGCGCATCGTGGTCCGGGCTCTGCTGTGGGGCGTGCTGCTGTTCGCCCTCGGGTTCGTCCCGTTCCTCGGGCAGACGGTCGTCCCGGTGATCGGCTTCTTCGTCACCGGCTTCTTCCTCACCGAGGAGCTGACCGCCGTCGCCCTCCAGCGCAGGAACGTCGACCTCCGCACCCGCCTCACCCTCCTGCGCGGCCGCAAGACCCTCGTCTGGGGCTTCGGCACCCCCCTCGGCCTGGCCTTCCTCGTCCCCGTCGTCGCGGTGTTCCTGATGCCGGGCGCGGTCGCGGGCGCGACCCTCATGGCGCGGGAGCTGCTGGGGGAGGAGACCAGGGACGGCGACAGCGCCGACGACCGTGAAGAGGAGAACGCCACATCGTGACCGAGATACTCGCCGTCGCCGTCATCACCGTCCTGGCCGTCATCGCGCCGGGCGCCGACTTCGCCATGATCGTCCGCAACAGCTACCTCTACGGCCGGCGTACGGGCCTGTTCGCGGCCATGGGCGTCGCCGCCGGCGTCCTCGTGCACGTCACCTACACGATGCTCGGCGTGGGCCTGCTGATCGCGTCCTCCACCTACCTCTTCACGATCATCAAGCTGGTCGGCGCGGCCTACCTCGTCCACATCGGCGTCCGCACCTTCCGCACCCGCGGCGAGGTCGAGATCGACCTGACCGGCAAGACGGAGCTGACGCCGTTCGCGGCGCTGCGCACCGGCTTCCTCACCAACGTCCTCAACCCGAAGACGACCCTCTTCGTGGTCTCGACCTTCGCCCAGGTCGTCAGCCCCGGCACCCCGGTGTACCAGCAGGTGGGCTACGGCCTGTTCATGTCGCTGGCCCACCTGCTGTGGTTCGGCGTGGTCGCCGTCTTCTTCTCGCAGGAGCGGATGCGCACGCTGATGCTGCGCGCGCAGAAGGTCCTCAACAAGGTCATCGGCTCCGTCCTGGCCGGCCTGGGCGTCAGCCTGGCCTTCGCCCCCTCGCACTGACCGCACCGACCGTGCACTGACCCGCACCGACCGCCCTGCTCGCCGACGGCGACCCCGGCGTCTCAGGCCGTCACGCTCACTGGCAGGCCGGACTCCCGTCGGCCGCAGAGGTGCGCCTACTCGCCGACGGCCACGCCCAGGATCGCCCGCACCTGGGCGATGATGTCCAGCCGGTTCCGCACGAACTCCGGGTCGGTCACCGTCCCCGTCGCCGGATCGGTGTTCCCCGCGCCGAACTGCAGCACCGGCGTGTGCACATGCCCGCCCGGCAGCACGTCGCGCAGGCCGAGACGGTCGCGCAGGAGGGTGGCGCGATAGGCGATCTCGTTGGAGAGGTAGTTGCCGCCGCCCCCGGCCCGCGCGGTCGACCCGGCGGTGGGCCCGTCCGGCCGTACGACGGACTCGGTGGCCCCTGCCGGGATCTCGGTCACGCCGGTGTTGTCGTAGACGGGGAAGCGGCCGGTGTCCGCCGCGACGATCCTCGCGTACGGCAGGGTCGTGGTCGTCCACTGGGGCTGCGAGCCCGGGTCGGTGACCGGGATCGTCTCGGTGCGGCCGATGGCGTCGTTGTCGGGGAAACCGCCCCGCCAGGCCCCGTTGGTCCGCTCGACGTCGAAGCGGCCGACGCGCCCCTGGCTGACGGTCGCGAACAGGTCGACGTGCGGCAGATACGGCCGCAGGGTGCGCTCCACCGTCCCCTGCGCGAAGTCCTCCCAGCGCACCGGGAACACGGCGGTCTCCACCCGGGCCGGCCCGTCCGCCGTCTCGATCACCGTGCCGTCGAGAGCGAGGGCGCTCGCCCCGGACGGGTTGGAGATGCGGATGTCCCGGTCCAGGGTGAACGGGTCGAAGCCGGTGACCAGGACGCGCTTGAGGCCCTTGGCCGCATGCGGGTAGCCGATGTCGGTCTGGCCGCGCGAGGTGCGCTCCAGCGAGTCGAGCAGCGCGGTCCGCTGACGGTCGCTGATCCCGAATGCCGGCTCCCAGGTGCGCAGTTCACGTGTCATGCCGAGCCGCGCCCAGTACAGCGGCCGGTCGTCGTCCCGGCTGAGCTCCCCGCCGGCCGGCCCCCGCCCCTGCGCCCGGTCGACGGCCCGCCGCCACAGGGCGCCGCCTTCGCGGACGACGACCCGGCGGGCCTGCGCGTAGGAGTGCGCCGACTCGAGCAGCCGGGCGAACCGCGGGGCCACCGTGTCGAATCCGGAGCGGGCGAGGATCTCCTGGGGGACCGCCCGGTCGAGCCGCTGCTCCTCGACGGTGGGCGAGGGCGTCGCGTCGGCCGCGGTCGCGGTCGCGGGGGCCGAGAGGCAGGCCGTCAGGGCCATGCCGAGGACGCCGACGCGAACTCGTATGGAATGCACGGGGATTCAGGTCCTTCCGTCGCTGTGGGGCGCGTGGTGCGGGACGGCGGAAGTATCGCGTGACGGATGTGGTCTACGCCATGGTGCGTGGCACCGCCGCCGTGGCCTCCCGGAGAGCGGCGACGAACCCCTCCTCCGCCGGCGTCGACGACCGCCCCCGTACGGTCGCCGCGTACACCGCCCGCGCGGGCGCGCCCTCGTCGAGGACCGGCAGCAGGGCGACGTCCGGTCGTACGGCCGTGGCGGCGAGCGCCGGGACCAGGGTCACGCCCAGACCCGCGGCCACATAGCCCTGCTTGGCCGTCCACTCACCGACGACATGGGCGACGCGCGGCCGGAAACCCGCGCGCAGGGCCGCGTCGAGCAGGGTGCCCTCGGGATGCTCGCTGCCGGAGATCCAGTCGGCGTCGGCGAGTCGGCCGAGCCGGACGGGACCGGGGTGGCCGGCCAGCGGATGGGCGGCCGGGACGGCGACGTACAGGGACTCGTCGAGGAGGTGGTGCAGGGTGTACGCCTCCAAGGGGGCGCGGCCCGTCGTCGACACGACCGCCAGGTCGAGGTGACCGGCGGTCAGCCGCTCCAGCAGGGCCGGTGTGAAGCCCTCCTCGCGGGTGACGCGGACGCCGGGGCGGCGGGCGCGGAACGCGGCCAGGGCGTGCGGCACCAGTGCCGCGTCGGCCGTGGCGAACGCCCCGAACCGCAGCCGGCCACCGGTCCCCTCCCGCAGCGCGGTCAGCTCCCGCCCGGCCCCCTGCAACGCCTCCGCGACGGACTCCGCGTACGGCACCAGCACCCGCCCGGCCTCCGTCAGCCGCACCCCCCGCGCCAGCCGGTCGAAGAGCGGGGCGCCGCCCAACGCCGCCTCCAGGGACGAGATCTGACGGGACACCGCCGACTGGGTCCAGCCCAGTGTCCGCGCGGCGACCGTGAACGAGCCGCACCGGGCGACCACCAGGAACGCCCGCAGCCAGACGGTCGAGAGGTCGGGTACACCTGAGGCTTCGTCATGCGGGTTCGGCATGGCAGCTATGCTAGACATTCGCTTGTCGCATCACGGGGCCGGCTCTAGCGTCGACCGCATGGAGATCACCCTCGGCAGTCCCGCCTCCGCGCCCCAGCCGCTCAGCCCCTACTACTCCCAGGTCGCTCGTGTCCGACAGCCGGACGGGAGTGCCCTGTTGTTCCTCTCGGGCCAGATCGCCGAGGGCGCCACGCTCGCCGAGCAGACCCGGGGCGTCTTCGAGACGATCGACGCGCTGCTGAAGGCCCACGGCGCCACCCTGGCCGACGTCATCAACATCCGCACGTACCTGACGGACATCTCGAAGCTCGGCGAATACGCCACCGTACGCGGCGAATTCCTCACCGGGACCCCACCCACCAGCATGACCTTCGAGGTGCCGCGACTGTTCCGGCCGGAGGCGCAGGTGGAGATCGAAGTCGTGGCGGCGGTGGTCGCCGACGGGTGATACTGCCGCGCATGAAGGCAGCGAAGGCCGTGAACCTGGGTGTGCTCTTCCTGATCGAGATCGGCGCCCTCGTGGCCGTCGCCCGCTGGGGCTTCACCCGTGAGGTGGCGACCCCGCTCGCCTGGCTGCTCGGGCTCGCCGCACCCGCGCTGCTCGTCGTGCTCTGGGCGCTGTTCGGGTCGCGGAAGGCCCGGTACAAGACGCGTGGCGTCGCCCGCGTCGGCTTCGAGGCGCTGTGGTTCGGGGCCGGGGTGCTCGCCCTGCTGGCCGTCGGGGACACCGCCGGGGCGCTCACGCTCGCCGTTCTCGTCGTGGTGAGCAAGGCCCTGGCCGTGGCCTGGGGCCAGTGACCCTCAGTCCACCGGCTCGCCCAGCAACCGCAGGAAGTCCCGGAACGCGCCCGGCATGTCCACCGACTCCGGGTCCAGCAGCCACTGGTACTGCAGCCCGTCCATCACCGCCACCAGCAGGGGGGCGGCCCGCTCCGGTGTGAGGCCGTTCGGCAGGCGGTCGCCGTACTCGGCGCGCAGCACCTCCGCCATGCTCGACCGCACCTGCGTGTACCGCTCGGTGAAGTACTCCCGCGCCGGATGGCCCTCGGTGACGCTCTCGCCCAGCAGCGCCGAGAAGGTCTGGATGATCCCGGGGCGCATCGCGTTGTACTCGACCAGCGAGGCGAGCAGATCGACCCGCCACCGCGTGTGCGGCACCGCGTCCCACTGGTCCCGCTCCTCCAGCACGGCGACCAGCAGCGCGTCCTTCGTCGGGAAGTGGTGCAGCAGCCCCTGCTGGGTCAGCCCGACCCGCTCGGCCACCGCGGCCAGACTCGCCCCCCGGTAGCCGCGCTCGGCGATCACCTCCAGGGCCGCCCGTACGATCTCGGCGCGCCGCTCCTCGCTCCTGACCCTGGCACTCATGGCGCCACGGTACGGCATCACCGGGCGGCAAATGTAACGGCAAGATAACGAAACCTACCGGTCTACAGGTAACCGATGCACGATGGAGGCACTGCACTGCACGGACTCAACGAGGAGGCACCGCCATGGCGGAGAACGAGGCGGTCGTCGAGGCGGCCCTCGGCAAGCTCGACCTGGACGCCAAGACCCGGCTCCTGGCCGGCCAGGGCATGTGGTCCCTGCCCGCCCTGCCCGAGATCGGCCTCGCGTCCCTCGTGATGTCCGACGGCCCGATCGGCGTCCGGGGCGTGCGCTGGACCGCCGACGACCCGTCCGTCGCCCTGCCCTCCCCGACCGCCCTCGCCGCCACCTGGGACCCCGGCCTCGCCCGCCGCGCGGGCGTGCTGCTCGCCCAGGAGGCCCGCCGCAAGGGCGTCCACGTCCTCCTGGCCCCCACGGTCAACCTCCACCGCTCCCCGCTCGGCGGCCGCCACTTCGAGGCCTACAGCGAGGACCCGTACCTGACCGGCCGCATCGGCACCGGATACGTCCAGGGAGTCCAGTCCGGCGGCGTCGGCACGACCGTCAAGCACTTCGTCGCCAACGACGCCGAGACCGACCGCTTCACCGTGAACAACCTGGTCGGCGAACGCGCCCTCCGCGAGCTGTACCTCGCCCCCTTCGAGGCCATCGTCGCGGACGCCCGCCCCTGGGGCGTCATGACCGCCTACAACACGGTCAACGGCACGACGATGACCGAGCACCACCACCTGGTGAACGAGGTCCTGCGGGGCGAATGGGGCTTCGACGGCTTCAACGTCTCCGACTGGATGGCCGCCCGCGACACCGTCGGCGCCCTCAGGGGCGGCCTCGACGTCGCCATGCCCGGCCCACGGACCGTCTACGGCGAGGCCCTCGCCCAGGCCGTACGCGACGGCCGCCTCGACGAGTCCGAGGTCGACGACGCCGTACGCCGTGTCCTGTGCCTGGCCGCCCGCGTCGGCGCCCTCGCCGACGCCGAACCCGCCGTCGCCGAGCCGCCCGCCCCCGTCGACGGCGAGGCCCTGGCCCGCGAACTGGCCCGCCTCTCCTTCGTCCTCGTCCGCAACGAGAACAACGCCCTTCCCCTGAAGCCCGGCACGGTCGCCCTCATCGGCGCCGCCGCCCGTGACGCCCGCGTCCTCGGCGGCGGCTCCGCCACCGTCTTCCCGGCCCGCGTCGTCGCCCCGCTCGACGGCCTCACCGCCACCCTCCCCGAGGGCACCCTCACCTACGCCGTCGGCGCCGACCCCACCACCGAGCTCGCCGTCGCCGACAAGGGGTTCACCCTGCGTGCCGTCTGCCGTGACGCGGACGGCACCGTGATCGGCACCGGTTCGGCACCCAACGGCCAGATCCAGTGGATGGGCTCCGACCTCCCCGAGGGCGTCACCCACGACCGCCTCCACACCGTCGAGCTGACCGGCACCTTCACCCCGCGCGTCACCGGAACGCACTCCTTCGGCATCAAGGGCGTCGGCGCCTTCACCCTCACCGTCGCCGGCACGACGCACTACGACGACGTCCAGCTCCCGGCCGACGTCAGCGACCCCTTCGAGGCGTTCTTCGGCTCCCCGGTGCTCCGCGCCGAGACCGAACTGACCGCCGGCGAACCGGTCGAGGTCTCCCTCACCCACGTCTTCCAGCTCCCCGAGGACGTCCCGCTGAAGGTCATCGCCTTCGCCCTCGCCCACCAGGAGCCGCAGCGCGACGCGGACGAGCTGATCGCGGAGGCGGTCGAGGCGGCCCGCGCCGCCGACACGGCCGTGGTCGTCGTCGCCACCACCGACCGCGTCGAGTCCGAGGGCTTCGACCGCTCGGACCTCCACCTCCCCGGCCGCCAGGACGACCTGGTCCGCGCCGTCGCCGCCGCCAACCCCAACACCGTCGTGGTCGTCAACGCGGGCTCCCCGGTGGAGCTGCCGTGGCGCGAGGACGTCGCCGCCGTGCTGCTGACCTGGTTCCCCGGCCAGGAGGGCGGCGCCGCCCTCGCGGACGTCCTCACCGGCGCCCACGAGCCCGGCGGCCGCCTGCCCACCACCTGGGGCTCCCTCACCGACGCCCCGGTCACCCGGGTCACCCCCGCCGACGGCGAACTCCCGTACGCCGAGGGCGTCTTCATCGGCTACCGAGCCTGGGAGAAGAAGGGCCGCACCCCCGTCTACCCCTTCGGCCACGGCCTCGGCTACACCGACTGGTCGTACGAGTCGGTCGAGGTGACGGGTACGACGGTGCGGATCCGCGTCCGCAACCGCGGAGAGCGGACCGGGCGCGAGGTCGTCCAGGTCTACCTCGCGCCCACCGGCGCGGACACCGGAACCGAGCGCCCGGCGCGCTGGCTGGCCGGCTTCGCGAGCGTCGAGGCCGCGCCGGGGGAGAGCGCCGAGGCCGTCGTCGACCTGCCGAACCGCGCCTTCGAGGTCTGGGACGAGGCCGCTCACCGGTGGTTCTTTGTGAAGGGTTCGTACGAAATCCAGGTGGGTAGGTCGATCGCGGACCGCAGGATCACCGCGACGATTAACGTCTGACGCGGGACTCCTCACCCCACGGACAGCCCCGGTCCGGGACCTGACCCCTGGACCGGGGTTCACGTCTGCGCGGCACCCCCCGCCGCACGTGGTGAGGCCGCCCCCGACCGGGCCCCTAGCGCACGGAGAAGCCGTACACCGTCTCCGACCGGTACGCCCCGCCCGGCCGCAGCTCCGTGCTCGGGAACTCCGGACGGTTGGGGGAGTCGGGGAAGTGCTGGGTCTCCAGCGCGATGCCCTCGCAGGGCACGAAGGGCTCGCTCAGGTGGTCCGCGGTGTACACCTGGAGCCCCGGCTCGGTCGTGGCCACCGTCAGCACCCGCCCGGACGCCGGGTCGTGCAGCTCGGCCACCTCCACGGGCGTGTCCGTGACGCCCTTGTCGAGCACGAAGTTGTGGTCGTAGCCGTAACCGGTCCTGCGGGCTTTCCGGAAGTCGTAGGGCGTGCCCGCGACCGCCGCCTGTTCCCCGGTCGGGATCAGGTCGGAGTCGACCGGCGTGTACCGGGAGGCGGCCAGACGCAGTTCATGGCCGACGGCCTCCCCACTGCCCGGGCCGCCGAGGTTGAAGTAGCTGTGGTTGGTCAGGTTCACCACCGTCGGCGCGTCCGTGACCGCCTCGTACACCAACCGCAGCGCGCCCGACGCGTCGAGCGTGTACGTCGCCGAGACCTCCAGGCTGCCCGGAAAGCCCTCCTCGCCGTGCGGGCTGACGCGGCTCAGCCGCAGCCCGTGCTCGACCGGCACCACCTCCCACACCCGCTTGTCGAAGCCCCGCTCACCGCCGTGCAGCGAGTTGGGCGCGTTGTTCGGCGCGAGCGCGTACGTCACCCCGTCCAGCGGGAAGCGGGCGTGCGCGATCCGGTTCGCGTACCGCCCGACCAGGGCGCCCAGGTAGGGCTCGGGATGCGTGAGATAGCCGTCCAGATCCGCGAACCCCAGCACCACGTTCGCCGTCCGCCCGTCCCGGTCCGGGACCTCCACGGACTGCACGATCCCGCCGTACGACAGGACCCGCACCCGGACGCCCGCCCGCTCCAGGGTCCAGCGGTGCACCGGCGTGCCGTCGGAAAGTGTTCCGAAGTGTTCGCTCATGGGCGGAACCCTAAGTCACGCGCTCCGGCCGGTGACCTTCCGGTACGCGATCTCCGCGAGCCGCGCCTGTCCGTTCTTGCTCGGGTGGAACCAGTCCCAGTGGCTCAACTGGTCGGTGCCGAAGCGGTACTCGTACACCGCGCCGCCGTCGAAACGGCACCGCAGGTCCTTCGCGCAGACCTCCTTCAACACCGTGTTGTAGTCCTCCACCCGCTTCTGCACGGTCTCGCGCCGCAGGGTCGCCGCCGAGTCCAGCGCGTCCGCGTCGCCCAGCATCGACGGACAGATCCCCAGCTTCCACACCTGCTTGCCCAGCACGTTGGTCCGCCCCTGCGACCACAGCCGCATCAGGTTCGGCACGCTCGCCACGTACACCTGCGTCTTCGGCGCCGTCCGGCGCAGGGTGCGCATGGCCTCCTCGAACTGCGCGCGGAAGTCGGCCACCGGAGTCATCGCGTCCGCCGTCGCCCGGCACGCGTCGTTCGCCCCCGCCATCACCGTCACCAGCTCGGGTTTCCGTACCGCCGCCTGCGTCATCTGGGCCGTCAGATCCGCCATCCGCGCCCCGGTCGCCGCGTAGTTCCAGCTGTGCGTCGCCGCCTTCGCCGCCCCCAGCAGCCGCACGGCCAGACTGTCCACCTCGGCGCTGCCGCCGGTCGCCCAGGACACCTCGGGGCAGTCCGCCAGGACCGTACAGGCGTCGAAGCCGCGCGTGATGGAGTCGCCCACCGCGGCGATCGACGCCGGGCTGCTGTCCCACACCGGGGTCGGCGACGGCGAGGAACTGGCCTTGCGCGCCTGCGACGCCTTCGGCTCGGGGCCGCCCGCGCCGAAGGCGTCGCAGCCCGCCGCGCCCAGCACGGCGGCCACCGTGACGGCGACGACCGCCCGCGAGCGGTGGCTTCGCTTCCCCATCCCCTGGTGTCCCCTCGGTCGTCCGGCAGGCCCCGGCCGGACGAGTCGCCGGCCCCATCCATGACAACGTCCGGGAGTTCCCGACTTCCACAAGAAGCAACCGAACGCCCCAGCCCAGGCGTCCTGCCGGGTGAATGGCAGGCGTTCAGGGGCACCGGGACCGACGGTACGTCACACTCCTCGCGCCGCCGCACGGTAGCCTCGCCATCAACGCGGCTTCCCTGCCACCGCCGCCATGCCAGCCTGCAAGCCCGTCCCCCGCTGCCCGGAGGTCCCGGTGACGACACGTGGAGTTCTGTACGTGCACTCCGCGCCGCGCGCGCTGTGCCCGCACGTCGAGTGGGCCATCGCCGGGGTGCTCGGCACGCGCGTCAACCTCGACTGGATCCGGCAGCCCGCCGCCCCCGGCACCTGGCGCTCGGAGTTCTCCTGGCAGGGCCAGCCCGGCACCGCCTCCAAGCTCGCCTCCGCGCTCCGGGGCTGGCAGCTGCTCCGCTTCGAGGTCACCGCCGAACCCTGCGCCACCGCCGAGGGCGAGCGCTACAGCTGCACCCCCGACCTCGGCATCTTCCACGCCGTCACCGGCATCCACGGCGACATCCTCATCCCCGAGGACCGTCTGCGCGCCGCGCTGACCCGGTCACAGCGCGGCGAGACGGACCTGGAGGCGGAACTCGCCAAGCTGCTCGGCAAGCCGTGGGACGACGAGTTGGAGCCGTTCCGGTACGCGGGCGAGGGAGCGCCGGTGCGCTGGCTGCACCAGGTGGTGTGACCGTGTGACCCCACCCCCTCAGTACGCAGGAAGGGCCCCCCCCCCCCCCGGGGGGGCCCCGAGGCGGTATTCTGGGGCGCGCCGGCCCGCCGGTGGAGACCCGCA
>NZ_JBNCAQ010000003.1:130587-355355 GCF_049808595.1 Streptomyces aurantiaciflavus
GGGGGTCCCGGTCCCCCCCCCCCCCCCCCCCCCCCGCGCGCCCCCCCCCCGGGGGGGGGGGGGCCCTTCCTGCGTACTGAGGGGCCGCTCGGGCCGTACGTGTCAGACCGTACGGAACGCCAGCACCACGTTGTGTCCGCCGAAGCCGAACGAGTCGTTGAGGGCGGCGATGCGGCCCTCGACGGGCAGCTTGCGGGCCTCACCGCGGACGATGTCCGCGTTGGCCTCGGCCTCGGGGTCGAGGTTCTCGATGTTGATGGTCGGCGGGGCCACCCGGTGGTACAGGGCGAGGATCGTCGCGACGGTCTCGACACCGCCGGCACCGCCCAGCAGGTGACCGGTCATCGACTTGGTCGCGGACACCGCGAAGTGGTCGGCGTCGTCGCCGAACACCTTGCGCAGCGCCTTCAGTTCGGCCACGTCACCGGCCGGCGTCGACGTCGCGTGCGCGTTGACGTGCACGATCTCCGCCGGGTCCAGGTCGTTGCGGTCCAGCAGGTTCTGCAGGGCGTGCGCGATGCCGCGGCCCTCCGGCTCCGGCTGCACGATGTCGTGGCTGTCGGCGGAGATGCCCTGCCCGACCGCCTCCGCGTAGACGCGGGCACCGCGCTTGGCGGCGTGCTCGGCGGACTCCAGGACGATCACACCGGCGCCCTCACCGAGGACGAAGCCGTCGCGCGCGGTGTCGTAGGGACGCGAGGCGCCCTGCGGGTCGTCGTTGTTCTTGGACATCGCCATCATGTTGCCGAACGCGGCGATGGGCAGCGGGTGGATCGCCGCCTCCGTACCGCCGGCGACGACGACGTCGGCGCGACCGGTGCGGATCATCTCGATGGCGTAGCCGATGGCCTCGGCGCCCGACGCGCACGCGGAGACCGGCGTGTGCACGCCCGCGCGGGCGCCCACCAGCAGACCCACGTTGGCGGACGGGCTGTTCGGCATCAGCATGGGCACGGTGTGCGGGGAGACGCGGCGGACGCCCTTCTCCTTCAGCACGTCGTACTGGTCCAGCAGGGTCGTCACACCGCCGATGCCGGAGGCGATGACGGCGCCGAGACGGTCCGGGTCGACGGATGAGTCGTCACCGGCCTTCGCCTCGAAACCGGCGTCCTTCCACGCCTCCTGAGCCGCGATCAGCGCGAACTGCGCCGAGCGGTCCAGCTTGCGGGCCTGCGGCCGCGGGATGACCTCGGTGGGCTCCACGGCGACCGGGGCCGCGATCCGGACGGCCTGCTCGGCCGCCCAGTCCTGCTCCAGGGGCTTGACGCCGGACGTGCCGGCGACCAGACCCTCCCAGGTAGAGGCTGCGTCGCCACCCAGCGGTGTGGTTGCGCCGATACCGGTGACGACCACGGTGCGATTGGTCGGGCTCACGGATTCTTTCTCCAACGTTACGAGGATTCAGCGGCGCCACCGCCGGGTGGCGGGGCCGGTCAAGCGGCCGGCCCAAGTTGCTCAGGCCTGGTGCTTGAGGATGTAGTCGGTCGCGTCGCCGACCGTCTTGAGGTTCTTGACGTCCTCGTCCGGGATCTTGACGTCGAAGCGCTCTTCGGCGGCGACGACGACCTCGACCATGGACAGGGAGTCGACGTCCAGGTCGTCGGTGAAGGACTTGTCCAGCTGGACGTCCTCAACCGGGATCCCGGCGATCTCGTTCACGATCTCCGCGAGACCGGCGACGATCTCTTCCTGAGTGGCGGCCATGTTGGCGCTCCTTCGTTGATGTTCCAGAGGGTGTGGCATGGGGTGTTTCCCGTCCCGGACCGCATGATCCGGCACGGAGTGCCTAGGGGAGGGTAACGACCGTCGCGGCGTACACGAGACCCGCCCCGAATCCGATGACGAGCGCGGTGTCGCCGCTCTTCGCCTCGCCGGTCGCCAGGAGCCGCTCCATCGCGAGCGGGATCGAGGCGGCCGAGGTGTTGCCGGTGGTGCGTACGTCACGGGCGACCGTGACCGACTCCGGCAGCTTGAGGGTCTTGACCATCGAGTCGATGATGCGCTCGTTGGCCTGGTGGGGGATGAAGACGTCCAGTTCGCTCGGGCTGATCCCGGCCGCGTCCAGCGCCTGCTGGGCGACCTTCGCCATCTCGAACACGGCCCAGCGGAAGACCGCCTGGCCCTCCTGGGTGATGGCCGGGAACTTCTCGACCTCGCCGTTGCGGTAGTCCGTCCACGGCACGGTCTGCTTGATGGTCTCCGACTTGTCGCCCTCGGAGCCCCAGACCGTCGGGCCGATCGCCGGCTCCTTGGAGGGGCCGACCACGACCGCGCCCGCGCCGTCGCCGAACAGGAAGGCGGTGGCCCGGTCCTCCAGGTCGGTCAGGTCGGACAGCCGCTCCACGCCGATGACGAGGACGTACTCGGCGGAGCCCTCGACGATCATGCCCTTGGCGAGGGTCAGGCCGTAGCCGAACCCCGCGCAGCCGGCGGAGATGTCGAAGGCGGCGGCCTTGGCGGTGCCGAGCTTGTCGGCGATCTCGGTGGCCACGGCCGGGGTCTGCTTGAAGTGCGAGACCGTCGAGACGATCACGCCGCCGATCTGCTCGGCGGTGATCCCGGCGTCGGCGATCGCCTTGCCGGACGCCTCGATCGACATGGCGGCGACGGTCTCCTCGTCGTTCGCCCAGTGCCGGGTCTCGATGCCGGAGCGCGAGCGGATCCACTCGTCGGACGAGTCGATCGTCTCGAGGATCACCTCGTTGGGCACCACGCGGGTGGGCCGGTAACCGCCCACGCCGAGGATGCGCGCGTACGGGGCGCCCTTGCTGGGCTTGATCTTCGACATGCTCGTCGACTCCTTGTCAGGCACGGTGCTCGGCGATGACCTCGCGGGCCGCGTCGAGATCGTCGGGGGTCTTCAGCGCCAGCGTCTTCACGCCGGGCAGGGCGCGCTTGGCGAGACCGGTGAGGGTGCCGCCGGGGCACACCTCGATGAGCGCGGTGACGCCGAGCTCCTTGAAGGTCTCCATGCACCGGTCCCAGCGGACCGGGTTGGCGACCTGGCCGACGAGCCGGTCGAGGACCTCGGCGCCGGTGGCGACGGTCTGCCCGTCCTTGTTGGAGACATAGGGGACGGCCGGGTCGGCGGGCGTGAGCTCCTTGGCCGCGGTGGCCAGCGTCTCGACCGCGGGGGCCATGTGGTGCGTGTGGAAGGCGCCGGCGACCTTGAGCGGGACGATCTTGCGGACGCCCTCGGGCTTGTCCTCGTTCAGCGCGGCGAGCTGCTCCAGCGTGCCCGCGGCGACGATCTGGCCGGCGCCGTTGACGTTCGCCGGGGTCAGGCCCAGCTTCTCCAGGTGCGCGACGCTCACCTCGGGGTCGCCGCCGAGCAGCGCCGACATACCGGTCTCGGTGATCGCGGCCGCCTCGGCCATCGCCAGACCCCGCTTGCGCACGAGGGTCAGCGCGGCGGTGTCGTCGAGGACGCCGGCGAAGGCGGCGGCGGTGATCTCGCCGACGCTGTGGCCGGCGACGGCGCCCGGCACCACGTCACCGAGTGCCGCCGCGGAGAGGATTCCGGCGGCGACGAGCAGCGGCTGCGCCACCGCGGTGTCACGGATCTCGTCCGCGTCGGCCTGCGTGCCGTAGTGGGCGAGGTCCAGTCCGATGGCGTCCGACCACGCGGCGACGCGGTCGGCGGCGCCGGGCAGTTCGAGCCAGGGGGTCAGGAAGCCGGGCGTCTGGGCGCCCTGGCCGGGAGCGACGAGTACGAGCACTCTCACACTCTCTCTTGGGGACGGCCACGGCCGCCCGTGGGGACAAGGACGAAGAACGGCAGGGGGTTTTGTGGGCCCCCGACAAAACACTAGGCCTGGGGATCTCCATCGACCAGACGCCCCAGGATCAGCGCGATGCGCAAGGTGAACGCCGAGCGTACATCGGAAGGCGACCAGCCGGTGACGTCAGTCACACGTCGAAGCCGGTAGCGCACGGTGTTGGGATGGACGAACAGCATCCTCGCCGCGCCCTCCAGACTGGACGCCTGTTCGAGATAGACGGAGAGTGTCTCCAGAAGCGCGGAGCCGGCCTCCTCCAGCGGTCTGTAGATCTCCTCCACCAACTGCTCGCGCGCGCTCGGGTCGCCCGCGATGGCCCGCTCCGGAAGCAGATCGTCCGCCAGGACCGGCCGCGGGGCGTCCTGCCAGGCCGAACACGCTTTCAGCCCCGCCGCCGCGGCCTGCGCGGACCGGGTCGCGGCGAGCAGGTCGGGCACGACAGGACCGGCGACGACGGGGCCCGCGGCGTACGGGCCGATGAGCGACTTGGCGACGGCCAGCGGATTGTCGCTCCCGCCGGCGATGACGACGAGCCGGCTCCCGAGCACCCCGGTGAGCACCTGCAGCTTGGCGTGCCGGGCGGCGCGCCGGATGGCCTCCACGGTCAGCTCGGAGTCCCCGTCCGGCGCGGTCCCGAGGACGACGCACACATGCTCCGGCGCGTTCCACCCGAGGGCGGCGGCCCTGCTGACGGCGCCCTCGTCCGCCTCCCCGCTGAGAACGGCGTTGACGACGAGCGACTCCAGCCGGGCGTCCCAGGCACCGCGTGCCTCGGCGGCCTGGGCGTACACCTGGGCGGTCGCGAAGGCGATCTCGCGGGCGTAGACGAGGAGGGCCTCGCGCAGCACGCTCTCGTCGCCCGGGGCCGCGACCTCGTCGATCGCGGACTCCATGACCTCGATGGTCGTCCGCACCATCTCCACGGTCTGGCGGAGCGTGATGGCCCGGGTCAGCTCGCGGGGGGCGGTCCCGAAGACGTCGGTGGAGATGGCCTGCGGCGCGTCCGGGTGCCGGAACCACTCCGTGAAGGCGGCGATGCCCGCCTGGGCGACCAGGCCGATCCAGGAACGGTTCTCCGGGGGCATCGCCCGGTACCACGGCAGGGTCTCGTCCATCCGCGCGATCGCCTGGGCGGCGAGACTGCCGGAGGACTTCTCCAGCCGCTTCAGCGTCGCCGAGTGCGGGTGGACGCCGTACGCTGCGGCTTCGATGTTGCGGGCTTCGGGTTCGGGCACGGGGACAAGACTGCCTTATCGGGACGTCAGCGTGTGGGGGCGGGTCCCCGGGGGCGTCAGCCCCCGGCCCGCGCCCCCGGACGGGCTGATTCACCCGACCGGCGTTCGTCGGGCGTCGCCGAGCGGGCCGGACCGCCCCGACCGGCGGCGAAACGCTCGCGCCTCCAGCGGGCCGGGCGCGGGGCTACCGTGGTCCTCGTGATGGACGTACGGCGCGGTGACGAGCGCTATCGCGGTGGGGATCCGGACGCCGGGATCGAGAGCCGGCATGCCTTTTCCTTCGGGGCCCACTACGACCCGGACAACCTTCGGTTCGGCGCGCTGATCGCCTGCAACGAGGAGCGGCTCGCCCCCGGTGCCGGCTTCGGCGAGCACCCCCACAGCCATACGGAGATCGTGACGTGGGTGGTGGAGGGGGAGCTGACCCACCGGGACTCGCGGGGGAACGAGACGGTCGTCCGCCCCGGGGACGTGCAGCGGCTCAGCTCGGCGGGCGGGGTGCGGCACGTCGAGCGCAATGACGGTTCGGTCGCTCTGACCTTCGTGCAGATGTGGCTGGCTCCCCTGGAGCCCGGCGGCGACCCGGCCTACGACATCGTCCGCGGGATCGCCGACTCCACCCCGTACGCCGTCCCGGAGGCGGGCGCGATGCTGCACGTACGGCGGCTGGGGCCGGGGGAGCGCACGGCGGTGCCGGACGCGGTGCGGACGTACGTCCATGTCGTGCGCGGCACCGTCCGGATCGGTCCGTACGAGCTGGGGCCGGGGGACGCGGTGCGCGCCGCCGACGAGGACGGGCTGGAGCTGACCGCGGCCGCCGGCCCGGCCGAGGTGCTCGTCTGGGAGATGCCGGGGTGAGCGGGCTCACCCCTGGCCGCTGGGCTCCTCCGCGTTGCGCCAGATCGTGAAGTCCAGCGAGACGTAGTCGCTCGGGTCGTTCTCGGAGGCGGTGCCCCGGAAGGTGACCAGGGCGATGTGGCCGGAGCTGGTGTGCACGCAGAACTGCGAGCCCTTGGAGAGCTGGGAGAGCGAGACGCTCTCGGCGTACCGGGTCTCGTCGCGGCAGGTCTTCAGCGAGCCCTGCTGGGCGTTGTTGAGCAGGACGATCTTGTCGTTGCCGCTGCGCAGGTCGCCGTCGTAGTAGGACAGGTCGCCGGAGTAGAAACCGTCGTCGTCGTCTCGCGGCTTGGGCGGGGAGTCCGCGAACTGCACGTAGTAGCCGTCGGGGATGTTGATCCCCTTGT
Source organism: Streptomyces aurantiaciflavus (assembly GCF_049808595.1). Taxonomy (NCBI): domain Bacteria; kingdom Bacillati; phylum Actinomycetota; class Actinomycetes; order Kitasatosporales; family Streptomycetaceae; genus Streptomyces; species Streptomyces aurantiaciflavus. Next base: position 136,846 of record NZ_JBNCAQ010000003.1, read on the forward strand.
AGCTGACCGGCTTGGGATCGGGCAGCGGCTTGGCGCTCGCGCTGCTCGACGTGCCCCCGGAGCCGCTCGTCGAGGAGCCGTCCGCGTTGTCTCCCAGGCCCTTGATGAGCGAGGCGCAGCTGCCGAGCCAGAACAGCCCCATCACCACCCCGGCCGTGACCGCGATCCACTTGCCGACCTTGTTCTGCTTCGGCGGCGGCACCGGGTGCGGCCGCCAGCCGGGCTGCTGGACGAAGGGCGGCCGCGGCGCGGTCGGCGGGCCGTACGACGGCGGGAACGGCGGCTGCGGCTGGGGCGGCGGGCCGGCAGGTCCGTAGGAGGGCGGCGGCGGCACGGGCGTGGCCGTCGCCGTGGGTGCCGCGTGCACCGGCGCCGGCGGTGGCGTCACGTCGGGCCGGGTGACCGGCGCCGTGGGCGAGGGGGCGGCCGGAGCGGCCGTCGGCGCCGCCGCCAGCGCCGCCGAGGCCGACACCCGCTGGGTGATCTGCTCGGCGATCGCCTCCGGCAGCCACGACCCGGACTGGCGCAGCGGTGTGGGCGACGCCTCCTGGCACAGGGCGATGATCTCGGCGGGGGAAGGCCGCTCGGCCGGGTCCTTGGCCAGGCAGCGCGCGATGAACCCGAGCTGCTCGGGGAGCCCGCTGAGGTCGGGTTCCTCGTGGACGATCCGGTACAGCACCGCGTGCGAGGGCCCGTCCCCGTACGCTCCGGTGCCGCGCGCCGCGAACGCCGCGACCTGGCCGAGCGCGAACACGTCCGACGCGGGCGTGACCGGCTTGCCGGCGGCCTGCTCGGGCGACATGAAGGCGGGGGTGCCGATGGAGACGCCGGTGCCGGTGAGCGCCGTGGCGTCGGCGGCCCGGGCGATGCCGAAGTCGATGACGCGAGGGCCGTCGGAGGCGAGCAGCACGTTGGACGGCTTGAGGTCGCGGTGGACGATGTCCGCCCCGTGGATGACCGACAGCGCCTCGGCCATCCCGGCGAGCAGCAGCAGGACCGACGACACCGGAAGCGGCCCATGGTCGGCGACGGCCGAGGCCAGCGAGGGGCCGGCCACATAGGCGGCGGCCAGCCACGGCTGCGTGCCCTCGGTGTCGTAGTCGATGACCGGCGCCGTGTAGAGGCCCTGCACGCGCTGGGCGGCCTGCACCTCCTGCCGGAACCGGCGGCGGAACTCAGGATCCTCGCTCAGTTCCGGCCGGATCGTCTTGAGGGCGATCGGGTGCCCGCCGGGCGTGTACGACAGGTACACCGTGCCCATGCCGCCCGAGCCGAGCCGTGCCGCGAGGCGGTAGCCCGCCACCGTCGTCGGATCGCCGCTCTCCAACGGCCGGAACTGACCGCCCGGTTGTACCGCTGCCATCGCTCTCCCCCGAGATCCGCATATGGGTTGTGCAGAGGGAGGTTAGCCGAGTGGATCAGCGGGCCGTGCCCGAGCCCCTGACCTCCGCGAGCACCGCGTCCGTGAGGCCGGGCCACGCCTCGATCGCCCACGGCCCGAACGCCCGGTCCGTCAGGGCGACTCCCGCAACCCCCGCGTCCGGGTCGATCCACAGGAACGTACCCGACTGCCCGAAGTGCCCGAAGGTGCGCGGGGAGGACGAAGTGCCCGTCCAGTGCGGCGACTTGGAGTCCCGGATCTCGAAGCCCAGCCCCCAGTCGTTGGGGTTCTGGTGCCCGTACCCCGGCAGGACACCCTTCGTCCCCGGGTACTGCACGCTCATCGCCGCCGCCACCGTCCGCGGGTCCAGCAGCCGCGGCGCCTGCACCTCCGCCGCGAACCGCAGCAGGTCCTCGACCGTCGACACCCCGTCCTTCGCCGGAGACCCCTCCAGCGAGGTCGCCGTCATCCCCAGCGGCTCCAGCACCGCCTGCCGCAGATACTCCGCGAACGGGATGTCCGTGGCCTTCGCGATGTGGTCGCCGAGCTGCTCGAAGCCGGCGTTGGAGTACAGCCGCCGCTCCCCGGGCGCGGCCGTCGCCCGGTGCTCGTCGAAGGCGAGCCCGGAGGTGTGCGCGAGCAGATGGCGGACCGTCGCCCCGGGCGGCCCGGCCGGCTCGTCCAGCTCGACCGCCCCCTCCTCGTACGCGACGAGCACGGCGTACGCGGCGAGCGGCTTGGTGACCGACGCCAGCGGGAAGCGCTGCCCGACCGGCCCGTGGGCGCCCAGGACCGTACCGTCGGCCCGTACGACACCCGCCGCGGCGGTGGGAACCGGCCAGTTCTCGATCAGCGCGAGGCTCTTCAGCGACATGCCCCGAGCCTATGCGGCTCACAGGAGCAGCTCCAGCAAGGGGTCGGGCTTGGGCTTGAAGCCCAGGGAGACGTACAGCGGCTCGGCGTCGGCGGACGCGGTGAGCTGGACCTGACGGACACCCCGCTCCCGGAACCAGGCCAGCAGCGCGTCCATGCACGCGCGCGCGTACCCACGGCGCCGAGCATCCGGGTCCGTCGCGACGCTGAAGACGAAGCCGACGGTCCCGTGCGGATTGCCGGCCCGCCCGATCCGGTACTCGACCGTCCCCACCACCAGCGCGGCCAGCGCCCCGGGCCGCTCCGGATGGTCCACGACGAACGCGCCGAAGTCCCCGTCCGGTTCCGCCAGTCGCCGCCGCAGTACGGGCAGCGACTCGGTGTGCCAGTCGCTGGGCGCGGGCGCGGGCGCGAGCGAGTCGATCATCACCTGACGCAGCCTCAGCACTTCGGCGGCGTCCGCGGGCAAGGCCCGGCGTACAACACTCATGCCCGCACGCTAACCAGCCGGATCAAGCCGCGTCTTCCCGTTTCTTACCGTTTCCGCTTGCTTGGAGCGCACTCAAAGGTCATAGCGTGGGGCCCATGACGGTGTTGCAGACCACGCCCGTGACCACCGAGCAAGCCCCGAGCCCCGCAGACGTCTGCTCCGCCCCACCACGGCGGCATCCCCGCCCGGACGGGCAGGACAGCTACACGATCAGCGAGGTGGTCGCCTTCACCGGCCTGAGCGCGCACACCCTGCGCTGGTACGAGCGGATCGGGCTGATGGCCCATGTCGACCGCTCGCACACCGGCCAGCGCCGGTACAGCAACCGCGACCTGGACTGGCTCGACCTCGTCGGAAAGCTGCGGCTGACCGGCATGCCGGTCGCCGACATGGTGCGCTACGCCGAGCTGGTGCGCGAGGGCGAGCACACGTACGAACAGCGACGTGAGCTGCTGGAGGAGACCCGGCGCGACGTCCAGGCCCGGATCGCCGAACTCCAGGACACACTCGCCGTGCTCGACCGCAAGATCACGTTCTACTCCCGGGGGACCCGATGACCGACAGCACGATCCCGACCGCACGACTCGGCGAAGGCGGCCCCGAGGTCGGCGTCCAGGGCCTCGGCTGCATGGGCATGAGCTTCGCCTACGGCCCCTCCGACGCGAAGGAGTCCCGGGCCACCCTGGAGCGCGCGCTGGAACTCGGCGTCACGCTCTACGACACCGCGGACGCCTACGGCGCCGGCGAGAACGAGCGCTTCCTCTCCCCGTTCTTCAAGGCGCACCGCGACGAGGTGGTCATCGCCACCAAGTTCGCCCTCTCCATCCCGCCGGACGACCCCACCCGGCGCGTCATCCGCAACGACCGCCCCTACGTCCGCGAGGCCGTCGAGGCGAGCCTGAAGCGCCTCGACGTCGACGTCATCGACCTCTACTACATGCACCGGCGCGATGTGAACGTGCCGATCGAGGAGACCGTCGGCGTGATGGCCGAGCTGGTGCGCGAGGGCAAGGTCAAGCACCTGGGGCTGAGCGAGGTCACCGCCACCGAGCTGCGCGCGGCCCACGCCGTCCACCCCATCGCCGCCGTGCAGTCGGAGTGGTCGCTGTTCAGCCGGGACATCGAGGCCCGGGTGGTGCCGGCCGCCGGCGAACTGGGCGTCGCCCTCGTCCCGTACTCGCCTCTCGGCCGTGGCTTCCTCACGGGCTCCTTCGCCAACGCCGACCAGGACCTCACCGCCGACGACTTCCGCCGCCACCAGCCCCGCTTCACCGGCGAGAACGCGGCCGCGAACGCCGGCCTCCTGGAGCCGATCCGCACCGTGGCGAAGGCCCACGACGCGACACCGGCGCAGATAGCCCTGGGCTGGGTCCATCAGCAGGCCCGCCGGCACCACCTCACGGTCGTGCCGATCCCGGGCACCCGCAAGCCGGGCAGGGTGGAGGAGAACGTCAGGGCGGCGACCATCGAACTGACCGAGGAGGAACGGGCGTTGCTGGAGCCCATCGCGGGCAAGGTGGCGGGCGACCGCTACCCGGACATGTCGTTCGCCTCCGCCGGGCGCGAGTAGCCCGGAGCGCGGCCGACGCGAGCGGTCACAGCTCCGCCAGCAACTCCGCCTTCTTGACGGAGAACTCCTCGTCGGTCACCAGTCCTGCTCGGTGCAGCTCCCCGAGATGCCGGATCCGCTCGGCGACGTCCGCGGGGTCCCGGCGCGGCGCAGCCGTGGCCGGGACCGCCGCCCCCGCCCCGCGCGAGCGGATCGCGGCGAGGACGGCGGCCGCGAACGGCAGCGACTCGTGCACCGCCCCGTACCCCAGCCCGAACACCACGGCCGCCGGATCCTGATCGGCCGGTACGGACTCGTCCTGCCCGCGCAGCAGCCGCAGATGCCCCTCGAAGACCTCCGGCGACCGCCACTCCACCCCGCTCAGCCCGGACACCGGGAAGCTCTGGTCGCCGGCCTTCCACTTCGCCGACGAGGCCCCCGTCCAGAACCAGCGGAACCGTACGGTCCGCCCGTCGAAGGACACCTTCGCGTCGTACGCCTTGAAGGACAACGGCGCCTGCGGGGCGGGGACCAGGAACCGTTCGGCGGGCCCGGACTCGCTCAATCCGGCCCGCAGTTCGTCGGCGTAGTACTCCGCGAGGACCTCCCGCTCGGCCGGCAGCACCAGCCGGTAGGGATCGCCCGCCTCCTTCAGCTGCCCCGCCGCCGCCTCGATCAGCGGATCGGCCCCGGGCCGGGGCTCGACGCGCAGCACCACGGTCCCGCGTCTGCCGGGTTCCAGCGTCACCGCCTCGATCGCCGCCAGGGGGATCCGGCGCTCCCCGAGCGCCGACCACAGCCTGGGTGTGCGCATACCCCGTTCGTAGCGGATGAGGACGGAGTCGGACTCGAACTCCCAGGCGGCATGAAATCCGGCCAGTACGTCACCCATGCGGCTCATCGTATGCGGGACACGCTCCTTCGTCGCCACCTCGCGCACGCCGCAATTCCTGCGTCTCTACGCGCGTCCGGCCGTCGTCGTGTCGGACAAACCGTCCCGGCAGGCGCCATCGTCGCCGGCGCACCGCACCGACCGGTATGAGCCGGTGCCGATGCCGGCGAAGTTCTTCAGGCTGTCCGTGCCGGGCTCGAAGTAGCCTCCGTGCCCCTCGGCGTCCCGCGCCGACAGCACCCGCGCGCCGAACGCGGACGACACCGGGTCCGCGCCGTGTCCGAGGCCCCCCAGCTCCAGATAGGGCACGTCCTGCACCCAGTCGTCGGCGTCCCGCATCGCCCACACCTGCGCGGAGGTGTGCAGCTGAGCGGCGCTCTCCACTCGCATGCCGGGGCTGCCGGCCACGGCTATGTCGCTCACCCGGCCGGGCAGCGTGTGCGCGGCGACCCCGCACACCACCGAGCCGTAGCTGTGGCAGAACAGCGAGACGGGTGCGCTGCCGGGCAGGGCGCGCAGCAGCGCGTTCAGCCGTACGGCGCCGTACTCGGCGCGCATCGCGGTGGCTGAGTCGATGCCGAGGCCGGCGGGGGAGGTGTAGTCGGCCCAGGCGATCACGGCCGTGCGTGTCGAGGGGCTCACCTCGCGCTCGGCCGCGTACAGGGCCTCGGCCATGCCGACGGGCGCCGAGTACTTGCGGTAGGTGCGCTGGAAGGTGAGCAGCGCGGTGTCGACGCCGGGGACGACGACGGAGATCCGCTCGGCCTTGTCGAGGTCGCCGAAGACCTCGGCGGCGCGGCCGGAGCCGTCCGGGTCGAAGGCGAGGATGTGGCGGCGGGCGCCGCTCATCGCCTCGAAGCGGTGCATGCGCCGGCCGGCCTCGTGCTGCCCGGCGGGCGAGAGGCGCTCGTCGTGCATACGGGTGCGTTCGATCCGCGCCTGCTGGCGCAGCGCGATGCGGTTGGCGCGGTAGCGCAGCTCGGCGGGGGCGCCGTTCATGTTGCCGACCGCGAGCGGGAAGCGGCGGGCGAGCGCGGTGCGCTGCGGCGCGGTGAGCGAGGCGAAGAACCGGGCGAGCCGGACGGGACTCGCGTGCGGGTCCGGCAGCCGGCGTCCGTCGATCCGGCCGTCCTCCCAGGCCGCGAGCGAGGCCTGCAGGGCGCTGGTTCCCCGGTTCTGACGTACGGCGGTCCAGCCGGTGGTCGTCAGCATGAGGAACACGACGGACAGCGCGAGCAGCGCGCGCCACACGTTGATTTGCGGGGAGGTGTCGAAGGAAGTCACTGGGAGGACACACTAGGAGAACGAGAAGGTCTCGCGTGGCCTGAGTGACAGGGATCACGTTTCGATAACCGTGGTGATGGTCATAGGACTCTTCACGTCGTGCGCCAGCTCCCCAGCAGTGCCGGACCCACCTGGTCGAGGTAGCGGGACGTGAGCTCGTGGATGCCCTCCAGGCTGAAGTCCGCGCCGAGGGTCCACTGCCGTTCCGTCATCCGCATCACGCCGCCGAAGACGGCCACCGCCACCCGTGGCCGCGGGTCCGCGTCCACGTCCAGCCCCTCGCGCTCCGCCAGCACCCGCGCGATCGTCTCCTCCGTCTCCACCGAGCGCCGCAGATGCGCGGCGAGCAGGACCGGCGTCGACTCGATCACCCGGCACATCCGCAGATACAGCTCGATCGGCGCGACGGACTCGACGACCTCGTTGATCGAGTACCAGCCGTCCAGGACGGCCTGGCGCAGCGCCTCCATCGGGGCCTCGTGGGGCGGGCGGGCGCGCACCGCCTCGACGAAGCGCTCGATCGTCATCTCCGTCAGGGCGAGCGCGGCCTCCTCCTTGCCGGCGAAGTAGCGGAAGAAGGTGCGCTGCGAGACGTCGACGGTCTCGGCGATCTCGTCGACGGTGGTCCGCTCGTACCCCTGGGCGGTGAACAGCTCCAGCGCGGCGCGCAGCAGCGCGTCCCGGGTGCGCTGCTTCTTTCGCTCACGCAGAGTTTCCATAATGTGTCAGTTACCGACTTGTGAATTGGTTTGTCAATTGTCAGCGGCTGTCACTAGCCTCGAACACATGACTAGTCAGACCACCATCGACACGACGGGGTCGGGGGACAAGGCGCCGGCAACCCCGTCGGACGCGACGCCGGACAAGGGGCTGCGCGGCCACCCCTGGTTCACCCTCATAACCGTCGCAGTGGGGGTCATGATGGTGGCCCTCGACGGCACCATCGTGGCCATCGCCAACCCGGCCATCCAGAAGGACCTCGGCGCCACCTTCGCCCAGGTCCAGTGGATCACCAACGGTTACTTCCTCGCCCTCGCGGTCTCCCTGATCACCGCGGGCAAGCTCGGCGACCGCTTCGGTCACCGGCAGACCTTCCTCATCGGCGTCGTCGGCTTCGCCGCCGCGTCCGGGGCCATCGGCCTGTCCAGCAGCATCGGGCTGGTCGTGACCTTCCGGGTGTTCCAGGGCCTGTTCGGCGCGCTGCTCATGCCGGCCGCGCTCGGCCTGCTGCGCGCGACCTTCCCGGCCGAGAAGCTCAACATGGCCATCGGCATCTGGGGCATGGTGATCGGCGCCTCCACCGCCGGCGGCCCGATCCTCGGCGGTGTCCTCGTCGAGCACGTCAACTGGCAGTCGGTGTTCTTCATCAACGTGCCGGTCGGCATCCTCGCCGTCGTCCTGGGCGTGGTGATGCTGCTCGACCACCGCGCGGAGAACGCGCCGCGCTCCTTCGACCTCCTCGGCATCGCCCTGCTGTCGGCGGCGATGTTCTGCCTGGTCTGGGCGCTCATCAAGGCCCCCGAGTGGGGCTGGGGCGACGGCAAGACCTGGGCGTTCGTGGTCGCGTCCGTCGCGGGCTTCGCCCTCTTCGCCTTCTGGGAGACGAAGGTCAGGGAGCCGCTGATCCCGCTGGCGCTCTTCCGCTCCGTCCCGCTGTCCGCGGGCGTGGTCCTGATGGTCCTGATGGCCATCGCCTTCATGGGCGGCCTGTTCTTCGTGACGTTCTACCTGCAGAACGTGCACGGCATGAGCCCCATCGACGCCGGTCTGCACCTGCTCCCGCTCACCGGCATGATGATCGTCGGCTCCCCGCTCGCCGGCGCGCTGATCACCAAGCTGGGCCCGCGCGTCCCGCTGGCCGGCGGTATGGCGGCCACCGCGATCGCCATGTACGGCATGTCCACGCTGGAGACGGACACGGGCAGCGCCGTCATGTCGCTCTGGTTCGCCCTGCTCGGTCTCGGCCTCGCGCCCGTCATGGTCGGCGCCACCGAGGTCATCGTCGGCAACGCCCCGATGGAGCTCTCCGGTGTGGCCGGCGGTCTCCAGCAGGCCGCCATGCAGATCGGCGGCAGCCTCGGTACGGCCGTCCTGGGCGCCGTGATGGCCTCCAAGGTCGACAGCGACCTGCCCGTCAACTGGAAGGACGCGGGCCTGCCCGAGCTCACCCCCGCCCAGCTGGACCAGGCCTCCGAGGCCGTCCAGGTCGGCGTGCCCCCGGTGCAGAAGGGCACCCCGGAGGCCGTCGTCACGAAGATCACGGATGTCGCCCACGACACCTTCATCTCCGGCATGAGCCTCGCGTCCCTGGTCGCGGCCGGTGTGGCGCTCGTGGCCGTCTTCGTCGCCCTGCTCACCAAGCGCGGGGAGAACGCGGAGGCGGGCGCGGGGGTCGGCCACATCTGACAGCCCCGCCCGCACGTGCCGGACCTGACGGGATTTCAACGGAGTTCCCCTATCAGGGTGACAACGCTAAAGGTCCCTCGCCTCCGGCACGTGCCCCGGGCCACAGTGGATCAACCGGGCTGGTGCGGACCCGCCCGATGAGGAACGCGGCCAGGGCTGCGACGCGCTGCCGGAGGGGGACAGCGCGCCGCAGCCCTGGTCGGTTGAAGGCATAACCGTCCTGTGCGGGGTACCCGAACATCCGAACCCCGAGTCGCATCCACCAACCCCGGGGTTCTGGGAGTTGATGATGGCGGGCTTCGGACACGGAACGCGCAGGTACCCCCGCTCACGTGGCCGGATGGGGTCACGGACCGGGCCGGATCGCGCGACGCTCGGAATCATCGGAGTCATCTGCGCGATCGCCGGGTTCTTCGCGCTGGGGATCATCCTGGGCCCGGTGGCGGTCGTGTGCGGGTGGCTCGCCATGGGCCGTAGCTGGGCGGGGGCCCGCCCGGTGCCGGCCGTGGTCGCGGTCGTCCTGGGCGCGATCGACACGCTCTTGGCGATCATCTGGCTGGCGGGGGCCGCCGGCCCGGGCAACGGTCTGCTGTAGACACCGGCTGCCCGGGCGGGCGGCTCACGTCCCCGCCGCCCCTACCCGTCCCCTGCCTGGGCCGAAGCGGGGTGCGGGGCGCCGGCCCCGCCCGAGGTCCAAGGGGCGCAGTCCCTCACGTCACGTTCTCTCCAACTGCCCCTGCAGCGCCGCCACCTCCGCCCGCAGCGCCCGTACCTCCTCCGTCAGCGCGCGGATCGCCTCCGTCTGCTGCCGTTCCTCCACGTCGTCCTTCTCGAACCGCTCGATGAACCACGCGGCGATGTTCGCGGTGACCACACCGAGCAGGGCGATCCCGGACAGCATCAGCCCGACGGCGATGATCCGCCCCAGTCCGGTGGTCGGCGCGTGATCCCCGTACCCCACGGTCGTCATCGTCGTGAACGACCACCACAACGCGTCACCCAGCGTGCGGATGTTCCCGTCCGGGGAGTCCCGCTCCACGGACAGGACGGCGAGCGACCCGAACATCAGCAGTCCGACGACGGCCCCCGCGACATACGTCGTCACCCGGATCTGCGAGGCCATCCGGGCCCGCTGCCCCACCAGCAGCAGCGTCGACACGAGCCGCAGCAGCTTGAGCGGCTGGACCAGCGGCAGCAGGACCGCGCACAGGTCCAGCCAGTGCGTACGGACGAACTTCCGCCGGTCCTCCGTCAGCACGAGCCGTATCACGTAGTCCGCGGCGAACGCCGCCCACACCGCCCACTCGACCACCGCGCACGCCCTGGTCACCGACCGGTCGGCCGAGGTGGCGACGATCGGCACGGCGTAGGCGACGGCGAACACCACGGCGAGGGCCAGCAAAGGCCGTTGAGTCCGCTCTTCCCACCAGGCCTGTGCCGTTCGTTCCTGCATGCTCGCATCGTAAAGAACGTGTATGGATCGAGGGGCGGTGAGGCCATGACCTCACCGCCCCTCGGTACTCGACCGGAGCCGAGAGTGGGGGAGTTACGCGTCGCCGCCCGCCGCTCCCGGGTCAGCCGCCGCGACGTCCAGCAGCTGGTACCGGTCGACGGCCTGCTTCAGCGCGGACCGGTCGACCTTGCCCTCCTTCGCCAGCTCGGTCAGCACCGCCACCACGATCGACTGCGCGTCGATGTGGAAGTAGCGGCGGGCCGCCCCACGGGTGTCCGCGAAGCCGAAGCCGTCCGCGCCCAGCGACTGGTACGACCCCGGCACCCAGCGCGCGATCTGGTCCGGCACCGACCGCATCCAGTCGGAGACGGCCACGAACGGCCCCTCGGCCCCGGCGAGCTTCCGCGTCACGTACGGCACGCGCTGCTCCTCCTCCGGGTGCAGCAGGTTGTGCTCCTCGCACTCCACGGCCTCGCGCCGCAGCTCGTTCCAGGAGGTCGCCGACCAGACGTCGGCCTTCACGTTCCACTCCTCGGCGAGGATCTTCTGGGCCTCGACCGCCCACGGCACCGCGACACCCGAGGCGATGATCTGCGCCGGGACGGAGCCGGAGGTGCCCTCGCTGAAGCGGTGGACACCCTTGACGATGCCCTCGACGTCCACGTTCGCCGGCTCGGCCGGGTGCTGGATGGGCTCGTTGTAGACGGTGAGGTAGTAGAAGACGTCCTCGCCCGGCTTGCCGTCGGCGGTCTCGCCGTACATGCGGCGCAGACCGTCCTGCACGATGTGCGCGATCTCGAAGCCGAACGCCGGGTCGTAGGCGACACAGCCCGGGTTCGTCGAGGCGAGCAACTGCGAGTGGCCGTCGGCGTGCTGCAGACCCTCACCGGTCAGGGTCGTACGACCGGCGGTCGCGCCCAGGACAAAGCCGCGCGCGAGCTGGTCGGACATCTGCCAGAACTGGTCGCCGGTGCGCTGGAAGCCGAACATCGAGTAGAAGACGTAGACCGGGATCAGCGGCTCGCCGTGCGTGGCGTACGCCGAGCCGGCCGCGATCAGCGAGGCCGTGCAGCCGGCCTCGGAGATGCCGTCGTGCAGCATCTGCCCGGTCGGCGACTCCTTGTAGGCGAGCAGCAGTTCGCGGTCGACCGACTCGTACTGCTGGCCCAGCGGGTTGTAGATCTTCGCGCTCGGGAAGAACGAGTCCATGCCGAACGTGCGGTACTCGTCCGGCGCGATCAGTACGAACCGCTTGCCGAGCTCCTTGTCCCGCATGAGGTCCTTCAGTAGCCGGACGAACGCCATGGTGGTGGCGATCGACTGCTGACCGGAGCCCTTCTTCACGGTCGCGTACGTCTTCTCGTCCGGCAGCGGCAGCGGCTCGGCGCGCACGACCCGCGTCGGGACGTATCCGCCGAGCCCCTTGCGCCGGTCGTGCATGTACTGGATCTCCTCCGAGTCCCGGCCCGGGTGGTAGTACGGCGGCGCGCCGGACTCCAGCTCCTTGTCGGAGATCGGCAGGTGCAGCCGGTCGCGGAAGCGCTTGAGGTCGTCGACCGTCAGCTTCTTCATCTGGTGCGTGGCGTTGCGGCCCTCGAAGTTCGGGCCCAGCGTCCAGCCCTTGATCGTCTTGGCGAGGATCACCGTCGGCTGGCCCTGGTGCTCCTTGGCCGCCTTGTACGCCGCGTAGATCTTCCGGTGGTCGTGACCGCCGCGGCCCAGGTGCAGGATCTGGTCGTCGGTCATGCCCTCGACCATCGCGCGCAGCCGCTGGTCGTCGCCGAAGAAGTGCTCGCGGATGTAGGCGCCGGACTCGGTGGCGTACGTCTGGAACTGCCCGTCCGGGGTGGTGTTCATCCTGTTGACGAGGATGCCGTCGCGGTCCTGCGCGAGCAGCGGGTCCCAGGTGCGGTCCCAGATCAGCTTGATCACGTTCCAGCCGGCGCCCCGGAAGACCGACTCCAGCTCCTGGATGACCTTGCCGTTGCCGCGCACCGGGCCGTCCAGGCGCTGCAGGTTGCAGTTGACGACGAAGGTCAGGTTGTCCAGGCCCTCGCGGGCGGCGATGGACAGCTGGCCGAGCGACTCCGGCTCGTCCATCTCGCCGTCCCCGAGGAAGGCCCACACGTGCGACTTCGACGTGTCGGCGATCCCGCGCGCGTGCATGTAGCGGTTCATCCGCGCCTGGTAGATCGCGCCGATCGGCCCGAGGCCCATCGACACGGTCGGGAACTCCCAGAAGTCCGGCATCAGCCGCGGGTGCGGGTAGCTGGACAGCCCGTACGGCGCCTTCGACTTCTCCTGGCGGAACGCGTCCAGGTTCTGCTCACCGAGCCGGTCGAGCAGGAACGCGCGCGCGTAGATGCCCGGGGAGGCGTGGCCCTGGAAGAAGACCTGGTCGCCGCCGTCGCCCTCGTCCTTGCCGCGGAAGAAGTGGTTGAAGCCCACGTCGTAGAGCGAGGCGGAGGAGGCGAAGGTGGCGATGTGGCCGCCGACGCCGATGCCCGGCCGCTGGGCGCGCGAGACCATCACGGCCGCGTTCCAGCGGGTCGCGTTGAGGATCTTCCGCTCGATCTCCTCGTTGCCGGGGAAGAACGGCTCGCTCTTGGTGGGGATGGTGTTGACGTAGTCCGTGCTGCGCATCTCGGGCACGGCCACGCGCTTCTCGCGGGCCCGCTCGATCAGGCGCAGCATGAGATAGCGGGCCCGCTCCCGGCCACGCTCGTCGATGGCGGCGTCGAGGGAGTCGAGCCACTCCTGGGTTTCCTCGGGATCGAAGTCAGGAACCTGACTCGGAAGGCCGCCAATGATGATCGGGTTGCGATCGGATCCGGAAGCCACGCTGTTCCTTACCTGTCAGAGGGCTGGTGGGGCTGTGTGGGGCTGCTCCCCATCGTGTACCTCGGGGGCCCAAACGTCATCTCTACCGAGAGGTAACCGGTATCTGTTCGGAACTCGTACCCATGAACGGTTCCCAAACGTACAAACAGGGCAGATAGGTGTGGTGTACGTCACCGAAGGCGCGGATCGCATGCCTGGAGTTGCGTCGACACGGCCAGGATCGTCACCGTTTCGGCGGTCTGAACCGCCGGGTACTTGCGCGATCCGTCCCGCCCGTGTGGACTACGGCCAATGCTTCGCGCACGCGCGTGGCTGAGTTATTCCCGAAACATGATCAGGAGGCAACCCGTGAGCGCGACCGCGGACCACGCGGAGGAGCGGACGAGCCCTGCCGTCAGGCTGGGGTTCCAGCCCGAGCAGGTGGTCCAGGAGATCGGCTACGACGACGACGTCGACCAGGAGCTCCGCGAGTCCATCGAGGAAGTCATCGGCAGCGACCTGGTGGACGAGGACTACGACGACGTGGCCGACGCCGTGGTGCTGTGGTTCCGCGACGAGGACGGCGACCTGACGGATGCGCTGGTGGACGCCACCACGTACATCGAAGAAGGCGGCTCGATCCTCCTCCTCACGCCGAAGACCGGCCGGACGGGGTACGTGGAACCGAGTGACATCTCTGAAGCCGCGACGACGGCGGGTCTGTCGGCCAGCAAGAGCGTCAGCGTGGGCAAGGACTGGAGCGGCAGCCGGCTGGTGACGCCCAAGGCCGCCAAGTCCAAGAAGTGACCTCGTCGAGGTAGAACCCCGGTCTCATCGCCGCGGGCGGGCCGATCCCGATCGGCCCGCCCGCGTGTGCGTCCTGAGCGCTGCGTAGGGTGGTCCCCGGCGTCCCGGGTGTTTCTCATCCGAATGCCGCAACGGCTCCGGCGAAGCCCAGAAAGGGTTCCACAGCGATGGCGATCCAGGTCGGCGAGACGGCCCCCGACTTCGAGCTCAAGGACAACCACGGCGCCACCGTGAAGCTGTCCGACTTCCGGGGCGGCAGGCACGCGAAGAACGTGGTCCTGCTCTTCTACCCCTTCGCCTTCACCGGCGTGTGCACCGGCGAGCTGTGCGAGGTGCGCGACAACCTGCCGAAGTTCTCCGCCCGCGACACGCAGGTGCTCGCCGTCTCCAACGACTCCATCCACACCCTGCGCGTCTTCGCCGAGCAGGAGGGCCTGGAGTACCCGCTGCTCAGCGACTTCTGGCCGCACGGCGAGGTCTCCCGCGCCTACGGCGTCTTCGCCGAGGACAAGGGCTGCGCGGTGCGCGGCACCTTCGTCATCGACAAGGAGGGCGTCGTGCGCTGGACCGTCGTCAACGCGCTGCCGGACGCGCGTGACCTCAACGAGTACGTCTCGGCACTCGACGCCCTCTGATCCCGGCCGCTCCCGAACCGATCCCGACACCCTGTGATTCTTCGGCTCCAGGGCCTGCGAGCGGCGGGAACCCGTCACTAGGATCGACTCGTTGATCCGATATCCAACGCATGACGGGGCTCCCCGCCCCAGGACACCAATGGAGGACTCGTGGGAGTCAGCCTCAGCAAGGGCGGCAACGTTTCGCTGACCAAGGAGGCCCCGGGCCTGACCGCGGTCATCGTCGGTCTGGGGTGGGACGTGCGCACCACGACCGGCACCGACTTCGACCTGGACGCGAGCGCGCTGCTGCTGAACAACTCGGGCAAGGTCGCCAGCGACCAGCACTTCGTCTTCTTCAACAACCTCAAGAGCCCCGACGGCTCGGTCGAGCACACCGGTGACAACCTCACCGGTGAGGGCGAGGGCGACGACGAGCAGATCAAGGTCAACCTCGCCGGCGTCCCCGCCGACGTCGACAAGATCGTCTTCCCGGTGTCGATCTACGACGCCGAGAACCGCCAGCAGTCCTTCGGCCAGGTGCGCAACGCGTTCATCCGCGTCGTCAACCAGGCCGGCGGCGCCGAGATCGCCCGCTACGACCTCAGCGAGGACGCCTCGACGGAGACCGCGATGGTCTTCGGCGAGCTGTACCGGCACGGCGCGGAGTGGAAGTTCCGCGCCATCGGCCAGGGGTACGCGTCGGGCCTGCGCGGCATCGCGCAGGACTTCGGCGTCAACGTCTGAGCGTGACGGCCCCCGCGTCCGGCGCCGCACTGTTTACGGGCGGCGCCGGACGCGCAGGACAACCGAAGAAGCAAGACCCAGGGGAGGACAGCATCATGGGCGTCACGCTCGCCAAGGGAGGAAACGTCTCCCTGTCCAAGGTCGCGCCGAACCTCACTCAGGTGATGGTCGGCCTCGGCTGGGACGCGCGCTCCACCACCGGAGCCCCCTTCGACCTCGACGCCAGCGCCCTGCTGTGCAACGGCGGGCGGGTCCTCGGGGACGAGTGGTTCGTCTTCTACAACCAGCTCAAGAGCCCCGACGGCTCGGTCGAGCACACCGGTGACAACCTCACCGGCGAGGGCGACGGCGACGACGAGTCGCTCATGGTCGACCTGTCCAAGGTCCCGGACCGGTGCGACAAGATCGTCTTCCCCGTCTCGATCCACATGGCCGACGAGCGCGGCCAGACCTTCGGCCAGGTCAGCAACGCCTTCATCCGGGTCGTCAACCAGGCCGACGGCCAGGAACTCGCCCGCTACGACCTGAGCGAGGACGCCTCCACCGAAACGGCCATGATCTTCGGCGAGCTCTACCGCTACCAGGGCGAATGGAAGTTCCGTGCGGTCGGACAGGGGTACGCGTCGGGCCTCAGGGGCATCGCACTGGACTTCGGTGTCAGCGTCTCATAACGCTATATGAGCAAAAGTCGGGGCCGCGTGGGGTGTGAAGGGGGGCCGACTAGACTTCGGCTTCAAAGTTTCGTAAAGCCGAGTACGGCGCGGGGGAGACCCGTACATACAGGATTGGGTAGCCAGTGGTTCTGAAAACCTTCGGCTGGTCGTTCGCGGTCACCGCGCTCGGCCTCGTCGCAGCGGTCTTCTACGGGGGGTGGACCGCTTTCGGTATCGTGGCGATCCTCTCCATCCTCGAGATCTCGCTGTCCTTCGACAACGCAGTCGTCAACGCCGGCATCCTGAAGAAGATGAGTGCCTTCTGGCAGAAGATCTTCCTCACCGTCGGCATTCTCATCGCCGTTTTCGGCATGCGACTGGTCTTCCCCGTCGTCATCGTCGCCGTCAGCGCCTCGATGGGCCCGATCGAGGCCGTCGACCTCGCCCTCACCGACAAGGACCGCTACCAGCAGCTGGTGACGGATGCCCACCCGTCGATCGCCGCCTTCGGCGGCATGTTCCTGCTGATGATCTTCCTCGACTTCATCTTCGAGGACCGTGACATCAAGTGGCTGGGCTGGCTGGAGCGGCCCCTGGCCAAGCTCGGCAAGGTCGACATGCTGTCGGTCTGCATCGCGCTGATCGTCCTGCTGATCTCCTCCATGACCTTCGCCACCCACGCCCACCAGCACGGCGGCACGCACGCCGACAAGGCGGAGACCGTCCTGATCTCCGGTATCGCGGGTCTGATCACCTACATGATCGTGGGCGGACTCTCCGGCTTCTTCGAGGACCGGCTGGAAGAGCAGGAGGAGCGCGAGCACGAGGCGGAGGAAGAGGCCGAGCGCGCGGGCAAGCCCCGCTCCGCGGTCGTCCTGGCCGGCAAGGCCGCGTTCTTCATGTTCCTCTACCTCGAGGTCCTGGACGCCTCCTTCTCCTTCGACGGTGTCATCGGCGCCTTCGCCATCACCAACGACATCGTGCTGATGGCCCTCGGCCTCGGCATCGGCGCCATGTACGTCCGGTCGCTCACCGTGTACCTGGTCCGCCAGGGCACCCTCGACGACTACGTCTACCTGGAGCACGGCGCGCACTACGCGATCGGCGCCCTCTCCGTGATCCTGCTCGTCACCATCCAGTACGAGATCAACGAGATCATCACCGGTCTCGTCGGCGTCGTCCTGATCGGCTGGTCCTTCTGGTCCTCCGTCCGCCGCAACAAGGCCCTGGCGGCGGCCGAGGGAACAGCGGACTCCGACGAGAAGACTGAGGTCTCCTCCGGGGTGTGATCAGCTTCCGAGTGAGGAACGCTCTGTGCGGGGCGGCCGTCGAGGACGTGTCCTCGGGCCGCCCCGCCGGTCTTTTTCAGTGAACCTGGGGGCGGGAATGGGCTTCTTCGACGGACTCCGGCCCGGCCGGGCCGCGGACTTCGACTCGGGCAGCGCGGCGACCAACGCGATCGAGCTGACCAAACGGCACAGCCAGGTCTCGCTCACCAAGCAGGACGCGGCCACCGGGCACCTGCGCGTCAACCTGACCTGGCGGATGCGCACCTCCGACATCGGCGGCACCCAGCGGGAGAGTCTGCTGCGACACCCCTTCAAGGCGCTGCGTCCGCCGGAGGTCATCGGGCACAGCCAGAGCATGGTCAACGTCGACCTCGACCTGGGCTGCCTGTACGAGCTGGCCGACGGCAGCAAGGGCGTCGTACAGCCGCTGGGCGGGCTGCTCGGCGACGTCAACGCGCCGCCGTACGTGAAGCTCACCGGGGACGACCGGTTCGGGTCGGGGTCCGGTGAGACGATGTACGTCAACCTCGACCACCGGGACGCCATCAAACGACTGCTGGTGTTCGTCTACATCTACGACCAGACACCGGCGTTCGACCGTACCCACGCCATCGTCACGCTGTATCCGAGCAACGGGCCGCGGATCGAGATCGGTCTCGACGAGCGCCACCCCCAGGCCCGGTCGTGTGCCGTGGTGATGATCGAGAACGTGAAGGGGGAGCTGCTGGTACGGCGCGAGGTGCGGTTCGTGTACGGGTTCCAGGCGGAGCTGGACCGGCTGTACGGGTGGGGGCTGCAGTGGGGTCGGGGCTACAAGACGAAGGTCGAGCGGTAGCGGCGGCGCCCGCGCCGCCGCCGGAACCCCGCTACCGTCCGATGAACTGCGGCCCCTGCGGCGGCATGCGGAACTCCTGGGCGGGCGCCCCCGCCGGCTGCGCGTCCGGGTAGCCGTAGCCGTACGTCGGGAGGTTCGCCGGATAGCCGTAGGACGCGGCGGGCTGCTGGGGGACCGCCGAGGTCGGCTGCTCCGGGGGGAGGGGCTGGGAGAGGCTGGGCGTGGGCTCGGGAGCCTGCGCCGCCGCCTCCTCCGACTCGTCGACCGAGATGCCGAAGTCGGTCGCCAGGCCCTTGAGGCCGTTGGAGTAGCCCTCGCCGAGCGCGCGGAACTTCCAGCCCTCGCCACGGCGGTACAGCTCGCCGCAGATCAGGGCCGTCTCCTCGCCCGTCTCCGGGCGGATGTCGAAGGTGGCCAGCGGCTCCCCGTCGGCGACCGTCGCGTCGTACAGCAGGATGCTGAGGGACCGTACGCGGTCGAAGGCGACGCCGTCCGCCGAAGCGACCAGGAGAATCCGGCTGACTCCGGACTCGACACCGGCCAGATCCGTCTGGATGGTGTCGGTGAGGCCCTCGGCGCCCCGCTTCTTGCCGAGCCGCCAGACCTTCCCGGAGGGGTGCCGGGGCTGGTTGTAGAAGACGAAGTCCTCGTCGGAGCGCACACGACCGTCGGGACCGAGGAGAAGCGCGGAGGCATCGACGTCCGGGACCCCCTGCCCGGGTGTCCAGCGCAGCACGGCGCGCACCGTGGTGGCTTTCAGCGGGACGTTCGACCCCTTCAGCATCGCGTGCGTCATGCGGTCATCCTGCCCTCTCGGTTCTGCTCACGACAACGCGGGGTACACGAGGAACACGGCAACCGCCACAGCCGGGTTCGCTGTCCCCGCCCGATCTCGGCTGAGCTTGCCCGTGCTTGGCTGTGCTTGTGCCCGTTACCTGAAATTCATGACCGGTGGGAACCCCTGACACAGGTCCCTACGTACTATTACCGGCCACCTCTTGCCGAAATCCACAGCCTTACCTTGCGCCCACGGGGGAGTTTTATGCGTCATTTCGGGCACCTCGCCCCTGAGGTGCGGGAGCGCCTCTTCCACCGGGAGCCGTGCGAGTTCGACGCGGACTCCCCGGCCCGGCTGCTCTCCGCGGCCCTGGGCGCCACGCTCTACAGCCCGGCCACCCGGCCCCGGCTGGCCGACGACATCGTCAAGCAGACCGAGCGCGGCGTGGTGTCGATGGTGTTGTGCCTGGAGGACTCCATCGGTGACGAGGACGTGGCGGAGGGTGAGGACAACCTCGTCCGCCAGTTCGTCGACCTGGCCGCCCGCCCCGGTCTGCAGCTGCCGCTGCTCTTCATCCGGGTCCGCACGCCCGAGCAGATCCCCGACCTGGTCCGGCGCCTCGGCCCGACGGTGCGGCTGCTGAGCGGGTTCGTGTTCCCGAAGTTCACCGAGGAACGCGGCATCCCGTTCCTGGAGGCCCTGACGGGCGCCGAGGTGGCGAGCGGCCGGCGGCTGTTCGGCATGCCCGTGCTGGAGACACCCGAGCTGATGTACCGGGAGTCGCGGGTGGAGGCCCTCGAGGGCATCGCCCGCGCGGTCGAGAAGTACCGCAGCCGGGTCCTCGCGCTGCGCCTCGGCGTGACCGACTTCTGCTCCTCGTACGGCCTGCGCCGGGCCCCCGACATGACCGCCTACGACGTGCAGATCGTCGCCTCCGTGATCGCGGACGTGGTGAACATGCTGGGGCGGGCCGACGGCACCGGGTTCACGGTGACCGGGCCGGTGTGGGAGTACTTCCGGGTCCCGGAGCGCATGTTCAAGCCGATGCTGCGGCACAGCCCCTTCCTGGAGGGACAGGCCGTGGAACTGCGTGAGAAGCTGATCGAGCACGCGATGGACGGACTGTTGCGCGAGATCTCCCTCGACCACGCCAACGGCCTGCTCGGCAAGACCTGCATACACCCCTCGCACGTCCCGGCGGTGCACGCGCTGTCCGTCGTCAGCCACGAGGAGTACAGCGACGCGGCGGACATCCTGCGGCCGGAGCGCGGCGGCGGGGGAGTGCTGCGGTCGGCGTACACGAACAAGATGAACGAGGTGAAGCCGCACCGCGCCTGGGCCGAGCGGACCATGCTGCGCGCGGAGGTCTTCGGCGTCGCGCACGAGGACGTCAGCTTCGTCGACCTGCTCGCCGCGGGCATCCCCGGCTGAGCCACTTCACTACCTAGGGACGCATGAACAACGCAGTGAACAACGGGGTCTGGTCCGGGAGTTGGGTCGCGGAGCGGCTCGGGGTCCAGCTCGTGGGCGACGACGAACTGAGGGACCTGCTGGGGCTGGCCCTGCGCCGCAACCCCAAACGGGCCCATCTGCTCGTCTCCCACGTCCTGGGCAAGCACGTCCCGCAGTCGCCGTCCGTGGTCTACGGCTACGGCTTCGCCCTGGGCCGCCGGGTGCGCGAGCTGCTCGGTGAGGAGGCCGAGCGGGCGGTCGTCCTCGGCTACGCGGAGACCGCCACCGGCCTCGGCCACTCCGTCGCCGACGGCCTCGGCTCAGCCCCCTACCTGCACTCCACCCGCCGCCCGGTCCCCGGCGTCGCGCCCGCCGGCGGCTTCGAGGAGTCCCACTCGCACGCCACCTCCCACCTGCTGCTGCCCGAGGATCCGGCACTGCTGGTCGGCGACGGCCCGCTGGTCCTGGTCGACGACGAGTTCTCGACGGGGAACACGGTGCTGAACACCGTCCGGGACCTGCACGAGCGGTACCCGCGACGGCGGTACGTGGTGGTCGCCCTGGTCGACATGCGGTCCGCGGCGGACGCGGGGCGGCTGCGGGACTTCGCCCGCGAGATCGGCGCCCGCGTCGACCTGGTGGCGGCCGCCTCGGGCACGGTGATCCTGCCGGAGGGCGTGCTGGAGAAGGGGCAGGACCTGGTGGCGCGGTACGAGTCCACCCACCCGGGAGCGCCGGGCGGTGTCGACACGCGGCTCCGCCACGGGGCGCGACCGGCCACCGACGGCCCGCACCCGGAGGACGAGCGCACCCGGCAGACGCGACCCCACGGTCACCTCACCCGCGTCGACCTGCGCTGGCCCCGCAACCTCCCCGACGGCGGCCGGCACGGCTTCACCCCCGCGCACCGCACCCGCCTCGAAGGCGCCCTCCCCGCCATGGCGGCCCGCCTCGCGGAGACGCTCCCCACCGACGCGCGGAGCGTCCTCGTCCTCGGGTTCGAGGAGCTGATGTACGCGCCGCTGCGGCTGGCGCGGGAGCTGGAGCAGGTCGTGGGGGCCGAGGTGCGCTACTCGACCACCACCCGCTCGCCCGTGCTCGCGGTCGACGATCCCGGGTACGCGATACGCAGCCGCCTCGTCTTCCCCGCCCACGACGAGCCCGCCGACGGCCCGGGCGAGCGGTACGCCTACAACGTCGCGGGCGGCGGCTTCGACGCCGTCGTCGCCGTCGTGGACTCCGTGGCCGACACCGGGGAACTGCACGCCCCCGACGGCCTTCTGGCCCAGCTCGCCGCCCACACCCCGCATGTCGTCCTCGCGGTCGTGCCGTCGTACGTCCCCGAGCCGCTGTACGCGGCCGCCCTGTCTGGAGAAAGATCCGCCATGCTGCCCGAGCCCCTCCGCGGTCCCGCCTTCTCCTCGTACGCGCCGGAGGAGGTCGGCTGGCTGCTCCAGGACCTCTCGGACGTGACGCTGGAGGCGCCGACCGAGGAGCGCGAGGAGGCCATCCAGAGCGGCGGCGCGCACTACGCGGAGTCGCTGCCGGTGGAGTACCAGCCGAGCGAGCAGTACCAGGAGCTGTTCCACTCGGCCCTGGAGACGTCCGCGGCGCGGCTGGCGCGGGCGGTGGGCGCGGTGACGGAGATCGTGATCGCGGAACGCTCGCCCCGGCCCGTCCTCGTCTCCCTCGCCCGCGCCGGCACCCCCATCGGGGTGCTGATGCGCCGCTGGGCGCAGCACCGGCACGGCCTCGACCTGCCGCACTACGCCGTCTCCATCGTGCGCGGCCGGGGCATCGACGCCAACGCGCTGCGCTGGCTGGCCGAGCACCACGACCCGCGCGACGTCGTCTTCGTCGACGGCTGGACCGGCAAGGGCGCGATCACCCGTGAACTGGCCGAGGCGATCGAGGAGTTCGAGGCCGCGGGCGGCGCCGCCGGCTTCGACCCGGAGATCGCCGTGCTGGCCGACCCGGGCTCCTGCGTGCGGACGTACGGCACCCGGGAGGACTTCCTCATCCCGTCCGCCTGCCTCAACTCCACGGTGTCCGGCCTGATATCGCGGACCGTGCTGCGCGCGGACCTGGTCGGCCCCGACGACTTCCACGGCGCGAAGTTCTACCGCGAGCTGGCCGGCGCGGACGTCTCCAACGCCTTCCTGGACGCTGTCTCCGCCCGCTTCCCGGAGGTCGTGGACGCGGTCGACGGCGCGGTGAAGGAGCTGCTGGCGAGCGACCGGACGCCGACCTGGGAGGGCTGGGCGGCGGTCGAGCGCATCAGCGAGGAGTACGGCATCCACGATGTGAACCTGGTCAAGCCCGGCGTCGGCGAGACCACGAGGGTGCTGCTGCGCCGGGTGCCCTGGAAGATCCTGGCGCGGGCCGGGGCGGGCGCCGACCTGGACCACGTCCGGCTGCTCGCCGGACAGAGAGGGGTACCGGTGGAGGAGGTCGGCGACCTGCCGTACACCTGTGTGGGGCTGATCCACCCGCGGTACACGCGGGGTGCGACGGGCGCCGACGGCAAGGCGGTGACGGTCTGATGCCGGTCATGGTGGCGAGCGACCTCGACCGTACGCTCATCTACTCCGCGGCGGCCCTCGCGCTGACCATGCCGGACGCGCGGGCGCCCCGGCTGCTGTGCGTGGAGGTGCACGAGAGCCGGCCGCTGTCGTACATGACGGAGACGGCGGCGCAGCTGCTGACCGACCTCGGGGACGCGGCGGTGTTCGTGCCGACGACCACCCGGACGCGCAAGCAGTACCAGCGCATCAACCTGCCGGGCCCGCCGCCCCCTTACGCGATCTGCGCGAACGGCGGCCATCTGCTGGTCGACGGGGTGTCCGACCCGGACTGGCACGCGGCCGTCACCGCGCGGCTGGCCGACGAGTGCGCCCCGCTCGCGGAGGTCCAGGCCCATCTGGCGGCCTTCGCCGACCCGGTCTGGCTGCGCAAGCAGCGGATCGCCGAGGACCTGTTCGCCTACCTCGTCGTGGAGCGCGAGTTGCTGCCGGAGGAGTGGGTGAAGGAGCTCGCGGTGTGGGCGGAGAACCGCGGCTGGACGGTGTCCTTGCAGGGCCGCAAGATCTACGCCGTGCCCAAGCCGCTGACCAAGAGCGCGGCCGTGCGCGAGGTGGCCCGCCGGGCGGGCGCCGAACTGACGCTGGCGGCGGGCGACTCCCTCCTCGACGCCGATCTGCTGCTGGCCGCGGACCGCGGCTGGCGGCCCGGCCACGGTGAGCTGGCCGACGCCGCCTGGACGGCACCGCGGATCACGGCCCTGCCCGAGCGGGGTGTCCTGGCGGGGGAGCGGATCCTGCGGGAGTTCCTGAAGGGCGCCCGCGAGAAGTAGCCCGCCGGCCGCTCCCCGGCCGCAGGGCCGTCAGCCGCAGCAGCCCCCGCCACAGCACCCCCCGCCGCCCCCGCCGCCCGCCTTGGGCGCGGGGGCGGACGCCGTGCCGCCCACGGCGACCGTCGACAGAAGCTTCACCGTGTCGTCATGGCCGGCGGGGCAGTCGGCGGGGGCGGAGGACTCCGCCATCGGGCGGTTCAGTTCGAAGGTGTCGCCGCAGGTCCGGCAGCGGTACTCGTAGCGAGGCATGGGGACAGGCTAACGTCACGCGCTCGCGGGGCGGGGGTCCTGTGCCGTCCGTGGCGGCGGCCGTCGCCCGACCCCCTATGGCACAGATCACGCCAGGCCCCCCGGGGATCGTGTGTGGCCTTGAAGGCACATGACGGGATTTCACGTCTTTACTCCCCCGATATCTTTACGTGAAGATCACATAAGTGATCGTTTGGTGTCTCAGCGGGGGGAGTGGCCGGTTCCGGCTCCGTGCCCGTCACGGGTGGAGCTGATTCCGCGTCACGGGGAAAGGTCGCGGTTCGGTATGGGAGTACGTCGTCGGTGGGGGACGGGCGCGGTCGTCGCGGCGGGTGTGTGCGGGACGTTGGTGGCGCAGGGGGTGATGGGGGGATCCACCGGGGGCGGGGCCGACAGCAGGCCCGGACCGGTCAGGAACGAGGTGCGGTCGGCCGCGCTGAAGGTGAGCGGTGACGGGGGCTCCGCGACGCTGGGGCGGCGGGACACCGAGACCTTCAGCATGCTCGGAGTGACGTGGCGGGGTGGCCTCGCCGCGCTGTCCGGCACGGTCGAGGTGCGCACCAGGGCGGTCGGTTCGGGCAAGTGGTCGCACTGGCTGACCCTGGACAGCGACAACGGCCCGGAGGAGAACGGCGGCGCCGCCCGGGGCGGCACCGAACCCGCGTGGGTGGGGCCGTCCGACGGCGTCGAGGTGCGGGTGAACGGGAAGCCGGCGACACGGCTGCCGCAGGGCCTCCGCCTGGACATGATCGGCACCGCCGACGGTTCCCGCGGCGCTTCCGGTGGCGGCGACGGCATCGAGCCCGCCGCGTTCGTCGCCGAGGGAAGCGACGATCCCACCGCCTCGCAGTCCGCGACCTCCCCGGGAGCCACGGCGCCCGAGGCGAGCGACGGCACCACCGCGGAGCCGTCCGCCCCGGAGCCGGAGCCGGCGACCGCCGAGCCGTCCGCCTCCGCGTCGGCCTCCGAGTCCCCGTCGGCCTCGGAGCCGCCGTCGCCGAGCGCGACGCCCAGTGAGTCGGCGAGCCCGTCCGCCTCGGCGTCCGCGTCCGCGTCGGCCCCGCCGTCCACGGTGCCGCAGCCCGACATCGAGCCCCGCTCCGCATGGGGCGCGGACGAGTCGCTCAGCCCGGAGGCGCCGGCCTATCTGCCCGGCGGGAAGATCAAGGCCGTGGTGGTCCACCACACCGCCCAGAGCAACACGTACACCTGCGCCGAGGCCCCCTCCATCATCAACGCCGTCTACACGTACGACGTGACGGCGCTGGGCTGGAAGGACCTCGGCTACAACTTCGTCGTGGACAAGTGCGGCACGGTGTACGAGGGCCGCAAGGGCGGCGTCGGCCTTCCGGTCGTGGGGGCCCACGCCTACGGCTTCAACTCCCAGACCACCGGCATAGCGGTCCTGGGCACCTACACCGACTCCGCGCCTCCGCGGGCCGCGATGACCTCGGTGGCGCGGGTCGCCGCGTGGAAGCTCGGCCAGTACGGCGTCGACCCGGACTCGACCGTCACCCTCACCACCGCCGTGGAGGGCCAGAACCTCGCCGGCAGATCATGGGGCCCCGGAGAGGAGCTGAGGCTTCCGGCGATCCACGGCCACCGCGACGGCTACAACACCCTGTGCCCCGGTGACGCGTTCTACGCCGCGCTCGACACGGTCCGCGCCTATGCCGCCGGTCCCGTCTCCGGGCTCGCGCTCACGTCGGTCACCGGGACGGCCGTCGTCGGCTCGACCCCGTACACCAACGGCCCCGTCACGGTGAACTGGTCGGCGACGACTCCGGCCGAGCTGATCTCCACGTACGAGGTGCTGGTCGACGGTGAGCCGGCGGCCACCGCCAAGGGCGGCGCGACCTCCGCCGAGGTGACGCTGACCGCCGGCACCCACCAGGTGCGGGTCAGGGCCGTCCACCAGTCCGGCAGGACGTCGGTCTCCGAGGCCGCCACCGTGATCGCGGACACCACCGCCCCCACGTTCACCACCGCGCCGAACCTGGCCCTGCGTACCGGCATCGTGGGCACCACGAGCGTCCCGCTCACGCTGAACTGGAAGGCGGCCGACTCCGTCGCCCTGAAGGAGGTGCGCCTCACCGCGCCGGTCACCGGGACCTACGGGCCGACCGTGACGAGCGCCCGGCACACCGCCGCCTCCGGCGCCGCGACCACCTGGTCCCTCGAGGCGTACGACGTGGCCGGCAACACCGGCACCGCCGACGTCTCGGGCACCCCGGTGATCCTCCAGGAAACCGCGGCCACCAGGTCCGGGACCTGGACGGCCAGGTCCTCCGGCAGCTACCTGGGGGGCAAGTCCCTTTCCAGCGGCTCCAAGAACGCCTCGCTGACCTGGACCTTCACCGGTCGCTCGGTCGCCTGGGTGGTCTCGCGGGCCGCCAACTCGGGCCAGGCGCACGTCTACGTCGACGGCAGGAAGGTCACGACCGTCGACCTGAAGTCGTCCCTGAAGGCCTACCGGAACGCGGTCTGGACGCAGACCTGGTCCTCCAGTGCGCAGCACACGGTCAAGATCGTGGTGGTGGGCACGTCCGGGCGTCCCACGATCACCACCGACGGGATCGTCTACCTCAAGTAGGGCTCCGCACGGCCCCGTCCCCCGTCGTACGGGTGAGCGGGGCCGTGCGCCGCACGGCGCCGGCGCTCCTCTTCGCATGAAGTGGCGCGAAAGTCCGGTATTGGAGGGCGTTTCCGAAGTACGCCGCAGGCTTCCGACAGTGTTTCCTTCTGTCGATTTCTTATGTGGAGAACTTGCGAAGGGCGCTGGTAATTTGAGGGGCGCCGCGAAGAACCGCGAGGTCGGGGGATTCAGGGTTTGCAGCCGTTCCCACGGCAACCATGTCAGACCCTCGTACGTCTGTACGTCTGCCTACGCGAGCAACACGGAGTGCGGAGGGAGACATCGTGACCCAGTCGGGGCAGGGGGAGGAGCCCCAAGAGCCGGACGCCACCATGCAGTTGAAGGTTCCCGCTTCTTTCAGGGCGG
Organism: Streptomyces aurantiaciflavus; assembly: GCF_049808595.1. NCBI lineage: Bacteria > Bacillati > Actinomycetota > Actinomycetes > Kitasatosporales > Streptomycetaceae > Streptomyces > Streptomyces aurantiaciflavus. The sequence continues at coordinate 163,771 of NZ_JBNCAQ010000003.1, forward strand.
ACGAGACCATGCAACTGCGGGTGCCCGAGGGGGGTATACCGGGCAGTCAGGAAATACCCCGGACGGCGGAGAACCGTCGTAAGGGTCGCAGAGCTCCCCGCCCTTCCCTTTTCGCCCGGATCTCCGCCGTCGTCGGCCCCCGCATCGCACCTCTCGTCGCCGTCCTGGCTCCGCTGGTCGCACGTGTCACGCCGTACGTCCGCCGGATGCGCCCGCAGTACCCGCGGCCGGGACGCACCGACTGGCGGCGCTGGATACCGTCCTGGCGGCAGTGGCTCGGGGGAGTGCTGGCCTCCCTCGGCCTCAGCAGCCTGCTCCTGGTCGTCGCCTACGCGGCCACCGACATCCCGCAGAACCTCAACTCCTACGCCACCCAGCAGGACAACGTCTTCTTCTGGTCCGACGGCACGCCCATGGCCCGCACCGGCTGGGTGCAGCGCCAGGCGATGCCGCTGAAGGACATCCCCGAGGACGTCCGCTGGGCGGTCCTCGCGGCCGAGAACGCGAGCTTCTACAGCGACCCCGGCATCTCCTTCAAGGGCATCAGCCGCGCCCTGTTCCGCACGCTCGGCCAGGGCGACACCCAGGGCGGCTCCACCATCACCCAGCAGTACGTCAAGAACGTCTACCTGAACCAGAACCAGACCCTGCGCCGCAAGTTCACCGAGGCGATGATCTCCCTCAAGCTGGACAACCAGATGAGCAAGGACGACATCCTGGAGGGCTACCTCAACACCAGCTGGTTCGGCCGCGGCACCTACGGCATCCAGCGCGCCGCCCAGGCCTACTACGGCAAGGACGTCAGCGAACTCAACGCCAGCGAGGCCGCCTTCCTCGCCTCCCTCCTCAAGGGCGCCGCCCTGTACGACCCGACCCTGAGCAAGGACAACCGCGCCAGGGCCGTCGAGCGCTGGTCCTGGACCCTCGACCGGATGGTCGACATCGGCAAGCTGTCGAAGTCCGAGCGGGCCAAGTACAAGAAGTTCCCCGACCCGCTCAGGAACAACCCGCTGTACAACACCGGTGAGCAGAGCGACTACCTCGTCGAACTCGCCGCCCAGTACGCCAAGAAGGCCGCGCAGATCTCCGACAAGGACTTCGACCTCGGCGGCTACCAGATCTACACGACCTTCGACAAGAAGCGGGAGAAGCAGCTCACCGAGGCCGTCACCAAGGCCCGCAGGAAGGCCCTGAAGGACGACCCGAAGAACGCGAAGACCGCCCACTACGGCGCCGCCTCGGTGGCCGCCGACGGCCGGATCCTCGCCGTCTACGGCGGCCCCGACCACCGTACGCAGGGCTACAACGAGTCCAACGCCACCACCGTCCAGGCCGGTTCGGCGTTCATGCCGTTCGTGTACGCGGCCGGCCTGGAACACGGCATCCGCAAGACCCGGGACGGCGAGGCCACCCCGGTCACCGGGGAGTCCGTCTACAACGGGAACGACGACGTGCTGGTGACCACGCCGGAGGGGCCGTACTGGGACCGCAGCGGCAAGAAGGTGGCCGCCGACAACGACGGTGACAAGGACTACGGGCCGATCTCCCTGCACCGGGCGCTGGAGCTGTCGGTGAACGCGCCGTTCATGCAGCTCGGCATGGACACCGGCCTGGACAAGGTGCGCTCGACCGCCGAGGCGTCCGGACTGCTGCCCTCCAGCCTCGGCGCCCAGGTGCCCGCCCTGTCCATGGGCAGCTCCACGCCCAGCGCCATCCGCATGGCCAGCGGCTACTCCACCTTCGCCGCGGCCGGCAAGCACACCGAGCCGTACTCGGTGCGGCAGATCACCCGCAACGGCACCAAGCTCCCGCTGGACCTGCCCACCCCGCGCCGGGCGGTCGGCGCCGACGTGGCCGAGGAGGTCACCTCCGCACTCACGGACTCCTTCCGCACCTCCCACCCCGGCGCCGCGTCCGCCACCGCCGAGGTGGCCGGGAAGGCCGGGACCACGCAGAACGACACCGCCGCCTGGTACGTCGGCACGCACAAGGCCGTCTCCACGGCGATCGTCGTCTACCGCATCGACCTGGCCAAGAGCCTCGAACCTCTGCCGCTGAAGGGCGTCGCCGGCACCGCCGACGACAGCGTCCCCTACCGCATCTGGTCCGGTGCCATGGGCCCGCTCGGCTGACCACCGACCGGGCAGCACAACCCCCCACCGTTTGGAGAATGAGCCGCACATGAAGTCACCGTCGGGCCGCCGCCGCAAGGCCCGGGCACCGCGCCGCACCGCCGCCTTCCATCCGGGGTTCCTGACCCTGGCGGCGTTCCTCGTCGTCGCCTCCCTGACGGCGGGGTACCTGGTGCTGAACCGTACGGACAACACCGCGCCGACCGCGTCCTCGGGGGAACAGAAGAAGACGGCGGCGACGGCCACCAAGGAGCCGGAATGGGACGGCAAGACCAAGGTGCTGGGGGACAGGTCCACCTCGTACACCGGCCCGCAGAAGGGCCAGTTGAAGCCCGAGCCGCTCAAACCGGGTGAGAAGCCGCCCCAGTTCGTCGTCTTCTCCTGGGACGGCGCGCTCGCGGGCGACGACGAACTCTTCCAGCACTACCGGAAGATGGCGAAGCAGTACAACGCCCACATGACGTTCTTCCTCACGGGCATCTACCTGCTGCCCAAGAGCAAGGCCGACCTCTACAGCCCGCCGCAGCACTCCAAGGGCTCGGCGGCGATCAGCTACCCCACCGACGACCACATCCGCACCACCGTGGAACAGCTCGGCAAGGCGTGGGAGGAGGGCAACGAGATCGGCACCCACTTCAACGGCCACTTCTGCGGCGCGAAGGGCGGCAAGGACTGGAGCGTCGAGGAGTGGAAGAGCGAGATCGACCAGTTCTACGAGTTCGCGGAGAAGTGGAAGACCAACACCGGCTACACCGAGATGGATCCGCTGCCGTTCGACTTCCGCAAGGAGGTCGTCGGCGGCCGCGCCCCCTGCCTGGAGGGTCAGCCGAACCTGCTGAAGGCCGCCAAGAGCTACGGCTGGCGCTACGACGCGTCCTCCCCGGGCAGCTTCCAGATCTGGCCGACGAAGAAGAACGGCCTCTGGGACTTCCCGCTGCAGGGGCTCCCGTACGGCGAGGACCAGGCCCTGTCCATGGACTTCAACTTCCTCTACAACCAGACCGGCGGTGAGACCGAGGGCGACCCGGCCAAGCACCCCCAGTGGCAGCAGCAGACGATCGACTCCTACATGGCGGGCTTCAACCGCGTCTACTACGGCAGCCGGGCCCCCCTGTTCATAGGCAACCACTTCGAGCAGTGGAACGGCGGCATCTACATGAACGCCGTCGACCACGTCATCGAGAACGTGTGCACCAAGAAGGACGTCAAGTGCGTGTCCTTCAAGGAACTGGCCGACTGGATGGACGTGCAGAAACCCGCCACCCTCGAACGGCTGCGCACCCTCGACCCGGCGCAGTCGCCGTCGGACTGGTCGACGGTCGTGCAGTGACGTTCGCATAACGGCCTTGGTGCACAGGGGCATCCCCCTTCACAACAGCTACACATGGCATGCGAAGATGCGCTACCCCGGCATCCGTCCGCCGGGGCAAGAGGGGAAACATCAGTGAAGTCAAGGAAATTGAGCCGTACGCGCCGCCGCGCCGCCATACTCGGCGCGGCCGCCACCTCCGTGGTCGCCGGAGTGGCGCTGCTGCCCAACTGGTCCGCCGGCGCGGCGGTCGTCGACGACCCCACGGTCGACGCGAAGACGAAGGCCACCTTCCAGCGGCTGGCGGACGCGGTCTTCACCGACCGCACGGACGCGCTGGTCACCGGCAAGCAGGGCGACCGGGAGAAGCCGCTGACCGACGGCTTCTCCGGTGACGTCAAGCTGTCGTCCGGCACGGCCCGCACCGAGGACGCCACCCTGTCCTCGCTGGGGCAGCGCAAGGACAAGCTGGCGAAGGCCGGCGAGACGTACAGCAAGGCCAGCACCACCGTCACCCTGAACGCCACGCGCGTCACGGGCCGTACGGCCAAGGCCGCGGTCACCGAGACCACGACCCTGACCTACGCGCAGGCCCGCGGCAACCAGCCGAAGAGCACCGGGTTCCAGGCCCATCACGAGCTGACGTTCAAGGCCGACCGGCAGGGCAACTGGCAGCTGACGAACATCCGCGACACCGACCAGGGCGGTCTCGCGGTGAACACGCTGTCCAAGCCGACGTCCGTCAAGGCGACCACCGCGGACGACACCATGCCGTCGGCCCCGCGCGCGGCCACCACGCGCAACCCGGCGGCCAAGCCCAAGACGCTCACCGGTACCGCCCTGGACTACAAGGCCATGGCCACGTACGCGGAGAAGTACTGGAACAACTACAACAAGGACTACCCGGACTTCAACGGGCACGGCGCCGGCGGCGACTGCACCAACTTCGTCAGCCAGTCCCTGAAGGCGGGCGGCTGGAAGCACGTCCCCGGCTACGTGTACGACTACACCAGGTGGTTCGGCAACAACGAGATCCAGTCGGACTCGTTCGTCGGCGTCAACGAGTGGTCCTGGTTCGCCCAGAACTCCAAGCGGACCACCCCGCTGGCCAACGTCTACCAGCTCGAGGTCGGTGACGTGCTCCAGATGGACTTCGACAAGGACGGGTCCAAGGACCACACGATGATCGTCACGTCCAAGAGCGGCGGCGTGCCCTACGTGACGTACCACTCCAACAACACCCTCCGCAGGTCGGTGGCGAGCCTCGTCGCCTCGTACCCGAACGCGTACTACTACGCCTACCGCACCTGATCGGACGACGGGGGCCAGTGCTCCCTGAGTTCCCGCTGACGGTCCCGCTCCTCGGCCAGTTCGGGGTGGCGGGCCCGCCAGTAGGGGTTGTCGTGCGGCAGGGCCGATCCGACCCTGCCGTACATCCCGAAGACGAGCAGCAGGATCCCGATCACAAAGCTGAGCATGCAGTTCTGGATCTGGAAGGCCAGGAAGTTGTAGTCCGTCTCCAGCAGGGCCATGTTCAGGAAGCCGCTCAGGATGAACAGCACCCCCAGGGTCATGTTGAGGGTGGACGCGAAGTTCCCGCCGACCACCATGCCCACGAGGAGCAGCAGGCCGACGGCGACCGACAGCCAGCTCAGCGCGCCGTTGGTGTTCAGGCCCCAGACCGTGTCGCCGCCCGTGTCGAAGAAGCCGATCCTGTCGAGGATCCCGAAGATCCCGAAGACGAGCAGCCCCGCACCCATGAGGCCGGCGCCGACCCGGTAGACCTTGTTCAGGCGGTGGTCGACCGGCAGGTGCTCGTCGAACCTGATCCGCTGCCGCTGTTTGGCGTGCGCTGCGTGGGCCATCGTCGCCTCCCTGGGGGTGTGGCGTGCCGACGGAAGCCGTCCGTATCTCTCAATATCCGCCCGCCGCGCCCCGGCGGCAACGGCAGGGCGCCCGCCCCGTGCCCCTGCTCAGTGACCGGCCGCCGCCCCGCGTTCCTCCCGGATCCGGGCCACCACGTCGGCCACCGTGTGCCGGACGGCCTCCGTCTCGGTCAGAAAGTGCCAGTAGTCGGGGTGGCGTCCCTCCAGCGTGGCCACCGCCCGCTCCAGCCGGGCCACGGAGTCGTCCAGCGGGCGGGCGTGCCGCGGGTCGGGCGTGTTGCGGCCGGCCATGGCGAGCCGCTGCGCGTCCCGGATCGCGAACCGGGTCCGCTCGATCTCCTGCCGCGGGTCCTTCTGCACGGCGTTCAGCCTGGTCAGCCGGTCACCGGCGGCCGAGACGGCCTCGTCGGTGGAGTTCAGCAGCGCTCGCGCCGTCGACAGCAGCGCGGTCGCGTCCGGCCAGCGCTGCGCGTCCCGCGCGGTCTGCGCCTCGGCCAGCTTCGCCTCGGCCTGCCGTATGTGCTCCACGGCCTGCTCGGGGACGCGCTGGAGGTCCTGCCAGCAGGCCGCCGTGAACCGCCGGCGCAACTCGCTCAGCACCGGGTCCACCTGCTCGGCCCGGGTCGTCAGCGCCTGCGCGCGGGTCCGCAGCGACACCAGCCGGTGGTCGATCTCGGCGGCCCGCTCCGGCAGCCGCTCGGCCTCCACCCGGACCGCCTCGGCCTCCCGGGAGACCCGCTCGGCCCGCTCCAGCGTCTGCGGCACGCCGTGCTGCCCGGCGCCCTGGTTGAGCTTGGTCAGCTCGGGCGCGAGTGCCGCCAGCCGGGCCGCCAGATCGTCCGCCCTCAGCCCCGTGCCCCGGACGGCGTCCAGCGCGTTCGACGCCGCCAGCAGCGCCTGCCGGGCCCGCTCCACGGCGGGCGCCAGCCGCGCCAGCTGCGTCTCGGCCTTTCCGAGCAGCGGGCCGAGCCCGTCGGCGAAGCGGTCCAGCTCCTGTTTGACACGGCCCAGTTCGTCCTTGGCGCGGGTCAGCTCCGCGCGCGCCTGGCCGGCCACCGAGGCCTCCAGGTCGTCCCGGTCGAGATCGTGGGCGTCGACCGCGTCGATGTACTGGTGACTGACCTCGTCGATGCGCCGGCCGAGGGCCTCGAAGTCGGTGAGCGCGCGCCGGGCGGCCGGGGAGTCGTCCACGGCCATGATCGTCTCGATCGAGATCCGCAGGTCCCGCTGCGCGGTGTCCAGCTCGTAGAACGCGGCCGCGGCGGCGTCCTTCGCGGCCTGCGCCTCCGCCCGCTGACTCTCCGCCCGCCCACCGAACCAGCGCCGGGTGCCGCCGCCCGCGAACGCGGCGGGCAGCGCCAGCACGGCGACCAGCGGAAGGGCGACGAGCGTGAGCGTGTCCCCGAGCACGCGAAGGCGTGCACGCGGCACCGACGGCGAGTACGGCTGCGCTGGTGTCGCCGTCACATCCCTCTCCCGTGCTGTGATCCGCCCTGCCCGGTGTCATTCTCCCACCGGATGAAGACGAACACACGGGCCGGTCAGTTCGCCTTCCGCACGGTGACTTTGCCGTCGCCGGTGCGCGCGGACACGACGTGCGCGCTGGAGTCGTCCCGGGGCACCGACACATCCACGGACCCGTCGCCGGTGTGGGTCGTCACGCGGTACGTCGCCTCGGGCAGCGCGATCGTCACCGACCCGTCGTCGGAGACGGACTCCACCCGGTCCGGTACGGCGCTCAGATCAAGGCGGACCGACCCGTCCTGGGTCCGCGCGTTCACCCGCCGCGAGGCCACCTCGGCGCGCACGGAACCGTCGTCGCTCCGCAGTTCCAGCGGCCCGCTGGAGTCCGTGACCCGCACCGAGCCGTCGGCCGTACGGATGCTCAGGGCGTCCCGGAAGCCCCGCGCGCGGACGCTGCCGTCGTCCGTCTCGACCTTGACGGCGACACCCCGGGGCACCTCGACGCGGTGCTTGGCGGAGCAGTCGGCGACCATGCCGGAGCAGTGCATCCGCAGCACCAGCCGGTCGTCCTTCATCGACCAGGTCACCTCCGGCTCGTCGCCGATCACGACCGACCCGTCGAACCAGCGGGTGACCTCGACCGTGCCCTCGCGGTGCGTGTCCGACGCCACGATCTCCAACGCCGAGTCGTCCGAGTCGATGGTGAGCGTGCCGCCCCCCAGGGCGAAGGAACGGTGCTCGGGGTGCTCGTCGTCGCCCGCGGAGGAGCAGGCGGTGGCGGTCGCGGCGAGAGCCACGACGGCACCGGTGACGAGAGCCGTGCGGGCCGCTCGCGCCGCGCGTGCCGGGACGGTGGTACGGCTCATGGTGATCTCCCCCTGGACGGACCGCGGGTCCGCGTCGACGCCGCCTTGCTGACGTCTACGACGGTAGAAAGCGGCCGCCGGCCGGACGATCCGGTGCGCTACCGGATCCGAGGTGGGGTTAACCCCCGGGGGACCAGAGGGGACCGGGGAGGCGATACGGGTTTGCGGGGCAGGGCCCCCGGCAATGTAGGCTGTCGACTCGTCCTGGGTGCGTAGCTCAGGGGTAGAGCGCCTGCCTTACAAGCAGGATGTCGGCGGTTCGAAACCGTCCGCGCCCACCAGGAGTGCGAGAGGCCCCCGGAATCCTCCGGGGGCCTCTCGCGTCTTTCCAGGGCCTCGCTAGTTCTCCTCGTCGGGGGGCGTCTCGTGCGCGTGCTTGAGCCGCATCCGGGCCTCCACCCGGTCGGCGGCGGCGACCTCCGCCCAGAAGCGGTGGCAGGACACGAACACCGCGAGCTCGTGCTCCCGTTGCCGGAGCTTCTCCACCTCGGCCTGTTCGTCGGCCGTCCAGCCGGGGGAGGCGGGGCGCTCCACCTTGCGCCAGCCGCCGTCGTCACTGAAGCCGTCCAGCGGCTCGACCGACCAGGGGAGCCGCTTCAGCAGGGCCGACAGCTCGGCCCGGACCTGATGCAGCTCCTCCTGACCGGCGCGCAGGTCGCTGGGAAAGTCATAGGTCGTAGCCACGCGACAATGCTACGCCTGTTCGATTTTGGGTGGCGAGTTCCTTCGAGGGGTTCGTGTGTTCGGATGAGAACCCGGGGCTCGGCAGGCGGATTCCGGGCCGGGGGGACTGTCAGACCTCTGCCCTAGCGTGGCGGTATGGACCTCACTGATGTGGAGCAGGTGCGGCTGGTGCCCTGGGCGGAGGGCGACTTCTGGCTGTTGAGGCGGACCAACAGTCCCGAGATGACCGAGCACGTGGGCGGACCGGAGACGGAGGAGAAGCTCCGCGACCGGCACCGGAGATACCTCGAGCTGGATGCGGGCCGAATGTACCGGGTCGTGCTCGCGGACGGGGGCGAGACCGTCGGCTCGATCGGCTACTGGGAGCGGCCCTGGCAGGGCGGCCTCGTGTGGGAGACCGGTTGGGGGATCCTGCCCGAGTTCCAGGGGCGGGGGCTCGCCGCGCGGGCCGCCCGGACGCTCGTCGAGACCGTCCGGGCGGCCGTGCGGGAGACCGGCGGCCACCGGTCCCTGCACGCCTTCCCCGGTGTGGATCACCCCGCGTCGAACGGGGTGTGCCGAAGAGCCGGCTTCACCCTCCTCGGCACGGCCGACTTCGAGTACCCGAAGGGGCACTGGATGACGTCGAACGACTGGTGCGTCGACCTGGACACCGACGTGGCCTAATAGCCGGCGTCGCTCAACTCCCCTACCAGGCGGGCCGTCACCGGCGCCGGTACGCCGTGCCGGTCGGCCGCGCGCAGCAACGCCCCGCCGATCGCGTCGAGTTCGAGGGGGCGGCCCGCTTCCGCGTCACGCTGCATGGAGGACTTGGTGGCGGGCGGGAAGGCGTCGTAGCGGGCGAGCGCCCGGGCCGGGTCGGCGGGGACACCGCAGGCGCGGCTGACGGCGGCCGTCTCCTCGACCAGGGCGGTCAGGTCCTCGCGGTGGCGGGTGCGGACCTCGCCCAGGGGGAGGGCGTGGCGGGTGGTGAGAAGGGCGAAGGGGGCGAGGAAGGCCATCTTCGCCCAGAGCGCGGCCGTCTCGTCCGGCAGGACGCGGGTGGTCGGGCCGGCCTTGGACAGCGCGTCCGCGAGGGCGTCGAGGCGGGGGCGGGGCACCTCGTCACCGGCGAGGTCGATCTCCGCGAAGGGGCTGCCGTGCTCGATCACACCGGGGGCGACGCGGGTGGACTCGGCGCGGATGACGGCCGGGGCGACGCGATCCGGGCGGTGACGCTCGCGGAGCGCCGCCGGGTGCTCGACGCCGTTCAGGAACGGCACGAGGAGGGCGTCGCCGAGAGCCGCGGTGGGGATGCGGGCCAGGGCCGCGTCGAGGGTGGTGTGCTTGACGGCGATCAGGACCGCGTCGACGGGGGCGCGGAGTTCGGTGTCCGCGTCGACGGGGGCCGTGAACTCGCCGAACTGCTCGCTGCGGACGCTGACGCCGTGCGTACGCAGGTGCGCGGCCGTGTCGTCTCCGGCCAGGCAGGTCACCTGGTGCCCGGCCCGGGACAGGAGGGCGGCCAGGAGCCCGCCGATGCCTCCGGGGCCGAGGACGGCCACGGTGAGTGCGTCGTTCGCCATGGGTGGGTGTTCCTCTCGTCGGTCGGCTCCGGTGCGGTGGCCGCCTCGGAGTGATCATGACAGGGGGCGGCGTGTGGACGGAAGAGGTGACGGAAGGACGACGGACGGTCTCCGGAAGAGGCGGCGGACGGGTCTCCGGAAGGGGCGACGGACGGGGTGCGGTGGGGCGAGACTGGGGGCATGTGCCGAAGCATCAAGACACTTCGCCCGCCGGCGCTGGCCGAGGAGGCCACGGAGGACGAGATCCGGGCTGCTGCCCTGCAGTACGTACGAAAGGTGTCCGGCTTCCGGGCACCGGCCGCGCACAACCGGGAGGTGTTCGAGAAGGCGGTGGAGGCGGTCGCCGCGGCCACCGCTGAGTTGCTGGGTGGGTTGGAGGTACGAGGGCAGGGGCAGGCCGTGCGGCACGGGTAGGGGCGGGTGTCGTCGCTCGACGGGCACTCGGGGGTTGCCGCCGTGGGCTGGGTCGCGCCGCCCGGCGCTTACAGGGCGCCTCCCCCCAGGGGGCGCCCCCAGCGCCCACCCCTCCCCACTCCCGGCTTACCCCCACTCCCGACTTCTCCCTACTCGCGACTTCGCTCTGGCGGGAGGGGCCCCCATGCGCGGAACGCCCGTCGCCCCGGCGGCACGACTGCCCGCAGGCTGACGGGGGTGGTCGGCGTCGTGTGCGCCCGCCGCACGGCGGGCCGGCCGGGCGTCGCGCCCCCGCGCCGAGTCGGCCGAGCCGTGCCGTGCCGGGCAGGGGCGATCTCAGCCTGTCCGGCGATCGAGGACGAGGCCCGTTCGGGGCCGACGGGGGTGTGGGGGCGGAGCCCCCAGGGTGGGTGCGTGGCCGCGGGGGCGAGGGCTCGGCGGCCCGAGCCTTTCGGCACCGGGCAGCGGGCAGCGGGCAGCGCAACTTCAGCCCGCCGGGGGCGCCCGCTCTGGGGGAGTTCGAGGACGAGGCCGTTCAGGCCGATCGGGGGCTGGGGGCACAGCCCCCAGGACGTGGCGTCACGTCGGCTACGCCGGCTGGCGGCGCATCAGATACGCCGCTGCGGCGCCCGCCCCGAAGAGGGCCAGCACCGACACACCCGTCGCCAGCCATGTCGCGCCCAGCCAGTGCGCGCCGAAGTAGCCGAGGGCGACGCTGTAGCCGGCCCAGGACAGGCCGGCGAGGGCGGACCAGGGGAGGAAGTCGCGGGCACGGCGGTGGGCGGCGCCGGCGATGAGGGAGACGACCGAGCGGCCGGCGGGGGCGAAGCGGGCGAGGACGACCAGGGCGCCGCCGCCCTGCGCCAGAGCCCCGCCGAGACGTTCCTGCGCAGTCGTCAGCCGCCGGGAACGGGATATCGCGCGGTCCAGGCGCGCTCCGCCGCGCCAGGCCAGCCGGTAGGCCGCCAGGTCACCCAGGACGGAGGCCGTCGCCGCGGAGAGGATGAGCGCCAGGATGTCGGGGACCTCGTGCGGCACCCGCCCTGTCGCCGCCCCCGACCCCGCGGCCGCCGCCGTGGCCGCCGTGATGACGAGCACCCCGCTCGGCAGCACCGGCAGGAACACGTCGAGGAGGACCGACAGGGCCACCAGCGCATAGATCCATGGAGCGCCGAACAACGCCCCCACACTCTCGAACACCGCGGACTCCCCGTGTCTCCCCCGTGCGGCCCGACCATGCCGCGGTGGCGCGGGGGCGGCTGGTGCGGCCATAACAGCCATACAGCGTACGCCCGGGGTGTGACAGCGGATTCACTGGGGGCTTGTGTGTTCGGCACAGCGCGTTCACCTGGGCGATCGGCCAACCGGAGGGCCCGGTATCGCGAACACCCCCTGAACGCGGCAAGGGCGCCCTCCCCGCACGCGCGGAGAAAGCGCCCCTCTCGTGGCCCCGGACACCCAGGCCGGCTACTCGACCCGGGAGAGCTCAGGCCACCTGCTCAACTCAGGCCGGCTCAGGCCGTGACCGCGGCCTTCCGCCTCGCCGGCTCCTGCTGCTCCGCCGAGCGCGACCGCTTGGCGAACAGCCGGTCCACGCCGAGCGCGCCGGAGCCGGTGAAGACCAGCAGCAGGAAGGCCCAGCAGAACATCGCGGGGGCCTCGCCGCCGTTCTCCATCGGCCACAGGGCCTCCGGCTGGTGGACCTTGAAGTACGCGTACGCCATGGAGCCCGAGGCGAGGAACGCGGCCGCGCGGGTGCCGAGCCCGATCAGCACCAGGCTGCCGCAGACCAGCTGGATCACGGCCGCGTACCAGCCGGGCCAGGTGCCGGCGTCGATGGTGCCGCCGTTCGTGCCGGCGGCTCCGCCGAGGACGCCGAAGAGCGACGCGACGCCGTGGCAGACGAAGAGCAGGCCGACGACGATGCGGAACAGGCCGATCACGTAGGGCTGCGCGGTGTCGAGACGAGCGGACATGTGGGGGGTACTCCTTCGGTGTCGGTCGTACGACCGGCCCTGGGGACGGACCGGCCGGTGGGGGCGGCGGTACCGAACGAGCGACCCACGGTAGGGGGACCTAATCGATGCTTGCAAGTTCAACATTCGGCCAGACGGGGGACCCCGCCGGCGGTTCCGTTTCCGTCGCCGCCGCGCGCAGAACCGCTCTCGCCACCGCGTCCGCGTCCGACAAAGTGACCGAATCCACGCCCGGCCGGGCGCCCGCCGCGGTCACCCAGTGCACGCCCTCCGTGGGCACCCCGAAGGCGAACCGCCGTGTGTGGGCCCGCCCCTGACGCCCCATCAGGCAGTACGGCCGTGGTGTGACGTCCAGCCCTCCGGTCACGTAACCGTCGACCGTGTGCGGGCGGCACTGGCCGGTTCTCAACAGGTGGGCGAGGAGGGCGTCGGCGGTGCGGCGCAGATCCGTTTCCGGGAGCCGGGCCTCTATGAGCGTTGTCACACGGACGGCCGAACCGGGCACGTCCGGTGAGTGCGCCCGCCAGGCCCCGTCCTCCTCCCGCACCTCCAGCCGTGGACCGAGCACCTCCACCACCCCCGCCTCCACCAGCGCGGCCAGCTCCTCGACACGGCGGCGGGGCGGGCCGATGGACAGGAAGGCGTTGAGGGGGGTGTACCAGCGGTCGAGGTGGTCCCGGCGGGAGGCGCCGGACAGCCCTTTGTGGTCGACGACCAGCCGCAGCTCGTTGCGCAGGTCCCGCAGCACGTCCAGGGCCGCCTTCAGCGGCCCGCGCACATTGCCCCGCGCCGCCTCCTCGGCGTCCCGCCGCAGATACGCCAGCAGCCACCCCCGCCACTGCTCCGGATGCGTGAACTCCCGCCCCGCGTACGGCCGGGAGATGCGCTCCCAGCTCCACCGGTCGGCCTCCGCCACCCCGAACTCCGTGAGAACGGCGGCCTCCTGGGGAGTGCGGTGCGGGGCGGCGAGAAAGCGGTCCGCGAACCCGGGGCGCCGTACGAGGGCCGAGTAGTAGACCGTCTCCACCTCCTTCGCCACCAACGGCCATATCTCCGTGCGGAAGTCAGGGGCGTCACCGGAGTCCGCGCGTTTGCGGAAGCCCGAGATCACCTCCGGGGTGAGCACGAGCGGGGTGTGGCGGCCGTAGGGGCCCTTGGCGTTGTCGCCGCGCGCCTGGTACGGGATGCCGCGCCGGGAGCCGGCGTACAGGCGCGGCTCGCGGCCGGAAGGGACGTAGCGCAGGCCGCCGGCCCCGGCGGGGGTGAAGCGGCCGCCGCGACCGGTGGTCAGCAGGGCCATGTGGTCGAAGAAGTTCAGGCCCAGGCCGCGCAGCAGCACCGGCTCGCCGGGGGCCACGGGGGAGAGGTCGACGTCGGCCGGGTTGGCGGGCGGGATGTGGCACAGACCGTGGCGTTCGGCGTAGGCGGCGTGGCGCTGCTGCTCCGCGTCGGCGGCCACCGGCAGATGGCCCTGGGCGAGGACCACGGCGGACAGGCCGAGCAGCACCCGGCCGTCGTCCAGGGTCAGCACCTGGCGGCCGTCGGCGGCGTCGTCGAGCCGGACCGCGCGCGCCGTGTGCGTCTCGACGTGGACCGCGGGCGGGGCCTGGCGGACCGTCCGCGCGAACACCCACTCCAGGTAGCGGCCGTACTGGGCGCGGGTCGGGTAGTCGTCCGGGCCCAGCTCGCCGCCCGCCCACTCGTGCAGACTGGGGCCCGGCCGGATCGGGCCCGCGCAGTCCACGCTGTCGTCGGTGAACAGGGTCACCTGCGCGGCCACGGTGTTCATCAGCAGCTCCGGGGACTGCCCGGTGCGCCACACCAGGCCCGGTCCGGGCGGCGCCGGGTCGACGACGTGGACCGTCAACCGTGCCCCGGGCGGGAGCAGCTCCGGGGCGGAGGCGCAGAGGCGTTCCAGGACGCTGGTGCCGCGCGGCCCGGCGCCGACGAGGGCGACGGCTACGGCGGCCGACGCCGGCCGCGGGCGGCCTTCCGGGTTCGACGCCGGTTCCGCTGTGACTGAGGGCAAGGGGCTGACTCCCGGGCGTGTGGGGGCGCGATGGAGCGGACCGCCCACGGGCCGCGATGGAAGCGGACGGTCCGCCTCATCATGCCCCCGCGTCCCACGGAAGCCAACGCGGGCCCCACAGGCCCGGGTTGTCCCTCAAAAGCACCTCATGCCGGGGTCAAGTCGGACTCTTCCATCGTCGTGAGCGCCCCGTTCGCCCGCGCCTGCTCCAGCCGCAGCCGGGCCGAACGTCCGCGCAGCGTCAGCGTCATGAGCTGGTTGCCGAACCAGGGCCCGCCCGTCCTGCGCCAGTCCACGGCCGGCCGAGGACAGCGCCCGTGCCGCGCGAACCGGCGTCCCAGCGCGCGGGCCACCGCGCTCCACCCGAAGCGGAAACCGACCCGGATCGACAGCGGGATGGAGTTGTGGACGGGCGAGCAGGTGAGCTGCAGCACCCGCGCGTCCGGAGCGGCGGCCGGCCACCGGGGCTCGGCCACGTACGCGTGATGCACGTCCCCGGACAGCACCAGCACACTCGCCGGCGCCTGCGCTCCCGTCCCCACCTCGGCGAGCAGCTCGGTCAGCGCGGTGAAGGAGTCCGGGAACGCCGCCCAGTGCTCCAGATCGGCCGCCCGCCGCAGCTTCTCCCCGAACCGCGCCCACCGCTCGCCCCGCTCACCCCGGCACAGCGCCGCGTTCCACGCCTCGGCGTCGTGCACGAGGTGCGGCAGCAGCCAGGGCAGAGAGGTGCCGACGAGGAGATGGTCGTACGACCCCCGCCCCTGGAGGGCCTGCTCGCGCAGCCACTCGGCCTCGCCCGGGTCGAGCATCGCCCGCCCGTCCTCCTCCAGCACCCGCGCGGCCCGGGTGTCCACCATCAGCAGCCGGACCCGCCCGAAGTCACGCCGGTAGCTCCAGCGCACGGAGGTGAAGTCCGCGTCGGCGCGGCAGGCGAAGTCGCGCAGGAGGTCGGTGCCGTCGGGGGTGTCGCGTACGGCCGCGTAGAGCGGGTCGGCGGCCAGTTCGGCCGGGGAGAGGTTCCCGAGGTGCTGGTGGACCCAGTACGACATCAGGCCGCTCAGCAGCCGCTCGCGCCACCAGGGCGTGGCCCGCATGTCGGCGAGCCAGGAGGCGGAGGTGTTCCAGTCGTCGATCACGTCGTGGTCGTCGAAGATCATGCAGCTGGGCACGGTCGACAGCAGCCAGCGGACCTCGGGGTCGAGCCAGGACTCGTAGTACAGCCAGGTGTACTCCTCGTAGTCGGCGACCTCGGCGCCGGGCGGCTCGGCCAGGTCACGGCGGGCCGCGAGACGGCGGCGGATCGCGGCGGAGGTCTCGTCGGCGTACACCTGGTCGCCGAGCAGCAGCAGGACGTCGGGCCGCTCGCCCCCCGGGTCGGCGGCGATCCGCGCGGCCAGACTGTCCAGGGCGTCCGGGCCCACGGGGTCCCGCTCGTCGGCCGGGGGCGCCGCCCACCGGCAGGAACCGAAGGCCACGCGGACGTCGTCGCCGTCGGCCGGGGTGCGGATGACGGAGGGCGGGAAGCGGGAGTCGGGCGGCGGCCACACGCGCGCGCCGTCGAGGAACACCTCGTACGCCGTCTCGCTGCCCGGCGCCAGGCCGGTCACCGGGACCAGGGCGTAGTGATGGCCCGCCACCTGGAAGGTGCGGGCCGTGCCGCCGGAACCGTCCGCGCAGCGCACCTCGGCGGCGCACGGACGGCTCGCCTCGACCCAGACGGTCGCGGACGAGCCGTCGGCGTATCTCAGCAGGGGTCCCAGCCGCAGTCCGGCCACGTGATCGCCTCCTCCGTCGCCCCGTACGGTACGGAACGACGGAGGTCGGTGGGGAGGTTCCGGTGCGGAATCGGGATCAGCGGCTCGGGATCAGCAGGCGGAGAGGTAGCTCGTGAGCGCGCTCTTCTCGGCGGAGTCCACGGAGAGGCCGTAGTAGTACTTCACCTGGACCCAGGCGCGGACGTAGGTGCAGCGGTAGGCCGTGCGCGACGGCATCCAGGTGGCCGGGTCCTGGTCGCCCTTGGCCTGGTTGACGTTGTCGGTGACGGCGATGAGCTGCGGGCGGGTGAGGTCGTTGGCGAAGGCCTGGCGGCGGGAGGTGGTCCAGCTGTCGGCGCCGGAGTCCCAGGCCTCGGCGAGCGGCACGAGGTGGTCGATGTCGAGGTCGGAGGCGGCCGTCCAGGTGGCGCCGTCGTAGGGGGAGTACCAGCTGCCGCTGGTGGCGGCGCAGGCGGAGTCGGTGACGACGTTCGAGCCGTCGCGCTTGAGGACGGTCTCGCGGGTGTTGCAGGTGCCGGACTGGGTGATCCAGTGCGGGAAGAGGTCGCGGTCGTAGCCGGTGCGGTCCTCGGCGGCCACGGTGAGGGAGGCGAGGTAGGTGCGGGCGGTGGCGGCGCTGACCGGGGTGGGCAGGGCGGCGGAGGCGGTCGGGGAGTTGAAGAGCGCGACCGAGGCTATGAGTCCGGTGAGCGCCGCGAGTATGCTGACCCGTCGACGCGCGTAGAACTTGGACATGCGAACTCCCTTGAGGGGTGGGGGCGTTGCGGTGCGAGCGTGGGAATGCTCGCGATGCCGCGTTGCGGGGAGGTGTGCGCGCGGTAAGAAGTTAATGACGCGAACATGACACGACAAGACATGTGGCGGGATCCGTGCGGGATCTTCGGCCCCGCGTGACCGGTGTGAGAGTCACGTACCATGGACGGCGCAGAAGGGGAGTAGCTCTTCGCCGGACCGTCGACACACTGCTCAGCTCGTCCTCGTGACAGCCGAGCCGGCGCCCGGAGGCAGGCCCGCGGTGGGTCGGCCAGCGAGACCTTCGGCAAGCAGTGCACATCCGTGCCATACGGCGCGGATGCCCAGTGTGCTGCCGTGCCGAGGCGTCCTGCGCGAAGGAGACAGCACTCTCGGTGGGGCAGCCCCGACCGATTGAGGACCCTTGATCAGCTTCACCGTGACGGCGCTCGTCTTCGGCGTCGTCTTCCTCGCCGAACTGCCGGACAAGACCGCCCTCGCCGGCCTCGTCCTCGGCACCCGCTACCGCGCCTCGTACGTCTTCGCCGGCGTCGCCGCCGCCTTCGCCCTGCATGTCGCGCTCGCCGTGGCGGCCGGCAGTGTGCTGACCCTGCTTCCGCAGCAGATCGTGCACGCCCTGACCGGTGTGCTCTTCGTCGCCGGCGCGGCGATGCTGCTGCTGAAGAAGGACGAGGACGACGAGGAGATCCGGCGGCCCGAGGACCAGTCCTTCTGGAAGGTCGCCGGGGCGGGCTTCATGCTCATCCTCGTCGCCGAGTTCGGCGACCTCACCCAGATCATGACCGCCAACCTCGCCGCCCGCTACGACGATCCGCTCTCCGTCGGCGTCGGCGCGGTGCTCGCGCTGTGGGCGGTGGCCGGACTCGGCATCGTCGGCGGAAAGGCCCTGATGAAGCGGGTGCCGCTGAAGCTGATCACGCGGATCGCGGCGGTGCTGATGCTGGCGCTGGGTGTGTGGAGCCTGTGGGAGGCGTTCGCGGGCTGATCCGGCGGGCGGGCTGAACGGAAAGTGAACGCTTCCCGGGTGGGGTGGCGGGACCCCCGGATGGTTTTGTACCGTGGAGGAACAAAGTGGCTCCCGCTCGTTTTCCCTGACCGGCGGGCGGGGCCGCCTTGTTTTTCCTGCGTGCCTGTACGTACCTGTACACGCCCGTACGTCCCTGGAGTCCGCGCTAGGAGTCGCCGATGCCGGCCGCCGAGTCCACCGTCCTGACCGCCCGCGCCCTCCTGCTCGACATGGACGGCACCCTCGTGAACTCCGACGCCGTCGTCGACCGCGTCTGGCGGCGCTGGGCCGAGCGGCACGGTCTGGACGGCGACGAGGTCATGAAGGTCGTCCACGGCCGCCAGGGGCACGCCTCGATGGCCGTACTGCTGCCCGACCGGCCGATGGAGCAGAACCTCGCGGACAACGCGCGGATGCTGGCCGAGGAGACCGCCGACATGGACGGCGTCGTCCCCGTCCCGGGGGCGCCCGCGCTCCTCGCCTCGCTGCGAGGTGTTCCGCACGCGCTCGTCACCTCGGCGGACGGTCCGCTGTCGACGGCGCGGATGGCGGCCGCGGGGCTCACGTTGCCGCAGGTACGGATCACCGCCGAGTCGGTGGGAGCCAGCAAACCGGACCCCGAGGGATTCCTGAAGGGCGCGGCGGAGCTGGGCGTCGACCCGGCCGACTGCGTGGTGTTCGAGGACTCCGGGGCGGGGATCGCCGCGGGACGGGCGGCGGGGATGCGAGTCGTGGGCGTCGGGGACCGGGCGAGGGCGCACGCGCCGGATGCGGTGGTGCGGGACTTGCGAGAGGTGCGGGTGGAGCTTGTGGCAGAGGGCGTCCGCATCCACGTCGGGTGAGGCCGGCTCGCGCGGTGCCTTGTCGCTGTGCGGTGCCTTGTGGCTGTGCGGTGCCTTGTCGACTGGGCCGCGGGTAAAGCCTGCCCGTGTGGGTGGCTTGTCGGTCGGCCTCCGGCACATCCAGCCGTCCCTGTGGTGCCGTGCCGGTCGGCCCCGGCAAATCCAGCCCGTGCGGTGCCGTGTCGGCTGGGCGGGGAAGAGCAGCCCGTCTGCTGCGCACCGTCTACGAAGCCGCACCCCCTCTGGGGGAGTTCGAGGACGCCCGTTCAGGGCCGGAGCGGGGGTCTGGGGGCGGCGGCCCCCAGCGGCGTGAGCGGGGGCGGCGCCGGGCCGCTGCCGACCCGCGTCACGGCTCCTTCGTCTCCGACTCCAGCTTCTCCCTCGTCGCCGCCCCGTACACGCCCAGCTCGTCGCCCTGGACGCCCCGGGACCACTGGTAGTTGCGCAGCGCCTCCTCCACCCGGCTGCTGAAGACGCCGTTGACCTCATCGTTGTAGAGGAAAATTTGCTTCAGCCGCACCTGGAGCTCCGTCACCTCGTCCCCGCGGTCCCCGCGGCGCAGGACCGTGGCCGCGGGGCTGCTCCCGGCGGCGTTGTCGGCGGCGTTGTCGGGGCCCTTCCCCGGTGCCGCGGAGCCCGTGGCCCCGGCGGTCGGGGCGCTCGGGCTCGGCTCGGTCGTCGCGGAGGCCGACGGGGAGGCGCTCTCGCTCTCCGACGGGGACGGTGAGGGGCTCTCGCGCTCCGAGGGCGAGGGGGAGGCGCTCTCGCTCTCCGAAGGGGACGGCGCGGCGCTGGAGTTCGACGGGGAGGCAGGGGCCGTAGAGGTGTCCGGCACGGCGGCCCGTACGTCCTCGGGGGCCGCGCCGTCCCGGGTCGGCTTCTCGTAGGACAGCAGCCCGCCGGCGAACCCGGCCGCCGCGATGACGGCCACGGCCGCGGCGGCGCTCGCGATCAGCAGCGTACGGCGCCGCCGGCCGCGCGGCCGCTTGCCGTCCGCGTACGCTACGCCGCCGTCGGAGTCACCCGCCTCGAACAGGCTGAGGTCGGCCGCGGCGGGCGGGGAGCCCACGGGGGCGACCGGTGTGGGAAGCGCTGCCGTCTCCGGCGCCGGACCGGACGGGTGCACCGCGCGCAGCGGCATGGTCGCGTCGGAGACCGCCGGCAGGGGCGCCGTCACGTCGGACGGCGCGGCATCCCCGGTTCCGGCGTCGGGCTCCTGCTCCCCGAGCTCGACGTACGGCCGTATCCGCAGCGGATCGAAGTCGCCCGCGGCGGCCGCCTCCGCCTCCCGTGTGTCGCGCAGGGCCTCGGAGGCCCGCTGGGCGCAGGTGCACGACGGGGTGTTGTCCGGCGCGCGGAGCGCTCCGCACTCCGGGCACGGAAGCCCGTGCTGCCCCGGCCGCCCCTGACGTCCCGTCGGTTCGTTCACCTGTCGTCCCTCCCCGTGAGAACTCCAGAGATTATGCAGATCCTCCACACAACTTCCTGCCCGCGACCCCCGGAATACGGGGTTCCGACAGGACTCGACAGGCCATAACGGGACACACCGATCACGATGGAGTAGGTGTCACGTGAGCCTCGGGAGGCATCCATGGCCTTGGACGCGCACACGCGGACGGGGGATCCCCGTCAGGAACACGTCCCCGGAAACGTCCTCGTCTCGATCGGCGCGCTGCTGCTCGGCATGCTGCTCGCCGCCCTCGACCAGACGATCGTGTCGACCGCGCTGCCCACGATCGTCAGCGACCTCGGTGGGCTGGAGCACCTTTCCTGGGTGGTCACGGCGTATCTGCTGGCGTCGACGGCCGCGACCCCGCTGTGGGGCAAGCTGGGCGACCAGTACGGGCGCAAGAGGCTGTTCCAGACCGCGATCGTGATCTTCCTGGTCGGCTCGGCGCTGTGCGGGATGGCGCAGAACATGCCGCAGCTCATCGCCTTCCGGGCCGTGCAGGGGCTGGGCGGCGGTGGGCTGATGGTGCTGTCGATGGCGATCGTCGGCGACCTCGTCCCACCGCGTGAACGCGGCCGCTACCAGGGCCTGTTCGGAGCGGTCTTCGGCGCGACCAGCGTCCTCGGCCCCCTCCTCGGCGGCCTGTTCACCGAGCACCTGAGCTGGCGCTGGGTCTTCTACGTCAACCTGCCCGTCGCCGTCGTCGCCCTCGCCGTCATCGCGACCGTCCTGCGCATTCCGCACAGGGCGACCCGGCACGTCATCGACTACCTCGGCACCTTCCTCATCGCCTCGGTCGCCACCTGTCTGGTACTGGTGGCCTCCCTCGGCGGCACGACCTGGGGCTGGGGCTCACCGCAGATCGTGGCACTGGCCGTCCTGGGCGTCGGCCTCGCCGTCGCCTTCGTCGGCGTGGAACGCAAGGCGGCCGAACCCGTCCTGCCGCTCAAGCTGTTCCGTGTCCGCACCTTCACCCTCTCCGCCGTCATCAGCTTCATCGTCGGCTTCGCGATGTTCGGCGCGATGACCTATCTGCCGACCTTCCTCCAGGTCGTCCAGGGCGTCTCGCCCACCCTGTCGGGCGTGCACATGCTGCCGATGGTGGCCGGCATGCTGCTGTCCTCGACGGTGTCCGGGCAGATCGTCAGCCGCACCGGCCGCTGGAAGGTGTTCCCGCTCACGGGCACCGCCGTCACCACCGTCGGCCTGCTCCTCCTCCACCAGCTCGACGAGAACACCCCCACGGCAGAGATGAGCGTGTTCTTCTTCGTCTTCGGTCTGGGCCTCGGCCTGGTGATGCAGGTCCTGGTCCTCATCGTGCAGAACGCGGTCTCCTACGAGGACCTCGGCGTGGCCACCTCCGGCGCGACTTTCTTCCGCTCCATCGGCGCGTCCTTCGGCGTCGCCATCTTCGGCACGGTCTTCGCGGGCCGCCTCGACGACAAGCTCGCCGCCGCCTTCCGGGGCGTCGTCCTCCCGCCCGGCGTCTCCCCCGACGCCCTGGCGGCCGACCCGCGCGTCATCGCCGACCTGCCGCCCGCCCTGCGCCCAGCGGTCCTGCACGCCTACGCGTCCGCCATCACGGACGTCTTCCTCTACGCCGCCCCCGTCGCCCTCCTCGGCTTCCTCCTCGCCTGGTTCCTGCGGGAGGACCGTCTGCGCGGCTCCGTCACCGCCCCGGACGTGACCGAGACCCTCGCCAGCAACCCCGTCGAGCGGTCGTCGTACGACGAGGTGTGCCGCGCGCTGTCCGTCCTCGGCACCCGTGAGGGGCAGCGCGAGATCTACCGCAAGATCACCACCCGGGCCGGATACGACCTCCTCCCGGTCGCCGCCTGGATGCTCCTGCGCGTCAAGCGTTACGGCAGCATCGAACCGGGCGTGCTCGCCGAGCGCACCACCGTCCCGCTGTCCGTGATCCTCGACGGCGCCCGCCAGCTCGAGGAGCGCCGCCTCGCCGCCCGCGAGGGCCTCGACCTGGTCTTCACCCCCCAGGGCCGCGAGGTCGCCGAACGCCTCGCCCAGGCCCGCGAGGACTCCCTCGCCGAACTCCTCGGCGACTGGTGGGGCCCGGACCGCCCCACCGACCTGGTCCAACTGGTCAAGGAGCTGAACGCCGAACTGTGCGGCTCCGACCGCGAACAGCCGCATGAGGGCAGGCCGACGGCCCGCCTCGGCCAGGGCCCGCCGAAGGCCTAGTGGCCCTGGAGGTCCTCTCCGGAGGTTCCTCCGGCGAGGTTCTTGCTGAACCAGTGCTCGGCGTACGGGTCGTCGTTGTACGGCTCGGTCTCCGTGTAGCCGAGCCGGGCGTACAGGGCGCGGGCCTCGACCAGGTCACCGCGGGTGTCGAGGATCATGCGACCGGCGCCCAGTGCGCGGGCGGCGTCCTCGGCGGCGCCGACGAGCAGGGCCGCGCCGCCCCTGCCGCGTGCCTGCGGGAGCAGGAACACGCGCTTGAGCTCGGCGGTCGTGGCGTCCACCAGCCGTACGCCCGCGCTGCCGGCCGGCTCGCCGTCGTACCGTGCGACGAGCAACCGGCCCCGCGGCGGCGCGAGCCGGTCCCCCGTGTTGGCGGCGATCTCCCGTTCCAGCTCGTCGGGGTCGGTGCGGCGCCCCTCGTGCAGCAGGTACCAGCGGTCGCTGACCTCCGTGTAGTACGCCCGCCACAGCGCGGCGGCGACGGGGGAGTCCACGGGTTCCGGGGCGATCGTCCAGCTCATGCCGGTCATTCTGGGGAGCGGACCCACCCGGCGCGCAACCGGATATGGGCGCCGCCGGGACCGTCCCGTCGATCCCGTGGACGGGGCGGCGCGCACCGCGTGCCGTTTGTCCGGCGCGGTCCGGGCAACCCGAACGGTGAACCGGCCCGAGGGGCCGACACACCGGAAGGCAACCATGTCCACAGGCGTGATCATCGCTCTGATCGTGATCGTGGCGGCCGTCATCGCGGTCGCGGCCGTCCTTGCCGTGCGGGCCCGAGGGTCGCACGGAGGACGTGGCCTGAAGCAGCGCTTCGGGCCCGAGTACGACCGGGCCGTCGCCCGGCACGACGGGGACGTCAAGGCGGCCGAGCGGGAACTCGGCGCCCTCGTGGAGCGGCACGGCGGACTGCAGGAGCGCCCGCTGGAGCCGACCGAGCGCGAGCAGTTCGAGGCCCGCTGGGCGGCAGCGCAGGAGCGCTTCGTCGACTCGCCCCGTGAGGCGGTCGCCGAGGCCGACCGACTGCTCGCCGAGGTGGCCGGCGCCCGGGGCTTCCCGGACGGCGCGCAGTACGAGGAGCAGGTCGCCGCGCTCTCCGTGCACCACGCGGACCATGTGCACGGCTACCGGCGCGTCCACCAGGTCGCGCGCTTCCACACGGACGGCGGCGCGCGCAGCGGCCAGGCCCCCGGCACCGAGGACCTGCGGGCCGCTCTGGTCGACGCCCGCTCCCTCTTCGACGACCTGGTGAGCCAGGACCGGCACGTGTCCGGCCGCCACCGCGCACCGGCCCGGCCCACCGAGCGCCGGGCGACCCGGGCCCGCCAGGGCCATCACCTGCCGTGGAGCTTCCACCGGCACCAGACGAAGGAGGGGTGACAGCGATGCCGGACGTGACATCGAGCGGCGAGGACCGGTGGGGGACGCGCAACGAGCGGAACCCCGAGCGGAACCCCGAGCGGAACCTCGAACGGAACGAGGAGCGGCCCCGCCTGGTCTCCGGGGGCCAGGAGGCCCCGGCGACGACGGCGGAGCTGCGGGGCGCCATGGTCGAGGAGACCAGGGACGCCAGGGGCGTCAGGGCCGCCGGTGAGGGCGGTACCGGCGCCGACAGCACCAAGGGCGCCACGGCCCCCGTCGGCGGCGGTCGCCGCTCCGAGGACCCGCACGGCTCCCCGCTGCTTCCGCACGAGGAGTGCGACAAGCTCACCTCGCGCATCCAGCACGCGGTCGCGGAGTTCGTGGACCGTCCCCGGGACGCCGTCGAGGAGGCGGATCACGTCCTGGAGGAGCTGGCGGCACGCTTCACCGACGCCGTGAACAGCCGCCGTCGTACCCTGCGCGGCTCCTGGCAGCTGGCGGAGGGCGCCAAGGACGACACCGTCACGACCGCCGACACGGAGCAACTCCGCCTGGCCCTGCGGGACTACCGCGAACTGACGGAGCGGCTGCTGCACATCTGACCCGGGCCGCCCGGCCGCTGACCCGTCGGTCCCGGGGGCCTGGCCCTGTGAGCGGCCCAGGGCCCGTAGCGGCCCTAGCCGTCCCCGGCCGCCGCCCGGCGCTCCCGCCACTCCCGTACGACCGTCTCGACGTCGTACGGCTTCATGCCCAGCGGGGGGCCGGGCGGCGGCTTGAACATCATGTCGCGGAGTTTGACGTTGACGTCCGTGATGATCTTGCGGACGAGGCGCTCCGAAGGGGCCGCGTACGCCGCCGCGAGGGCGTCCTCCGCCTCCTTGCGCAGCGCGAGCGCCGGCGGCAGGACCGAGAGGCCCTCACGGGCCATCTTGCGTTTGATCCACCACAGTTCGTCGTACGAGGTGTCGGTGCCGGGGGCCAACGGCTTGCCCGCGCCCGGAAGTTGGTCGAACTCGCCACGTCGCTGGGCGTCTTGGATCTGCTTGTCGACCCAGGACTCGAACGGAACACCGGGTGGCTTTCGCTCGGTCATGCGTCCATTGTGCCGGACGCGACGGGCCCGGGCGATTTAGTATGCGGCCGCTGTGCAAGGTCACTTGTCGGACCACTCGCGGGTGACGTGCGCGGTCAGTTCAGACACCGACATCTCACGAGGAGCGCACGTGCTCGAACTCACCATGGCCACCGTCTCGGGGACGGAAGAGGGTGCCACGGCCGGCATGCTCATGGCCGACGCGCCCAGTGAGCCGGGCGCCGTGCTGCGGGTGGGCCGGGACAAGGCCGTGTGCCGCCTCGTGACCCCTGAGGACTGGCTGTTCGTCTCCCGCGTCCACCTGGAGTTCCTGTGCGGCCCCGAGGGCGTCTGGCAGGTCACCTGGCTGCGCGGCTCCCAGCCGGACCCGTCGTCCGAGGTCCGGCTGGTGGTCGGCGAGTACGCCCAGGCCATCGCGTACGGCGGGACCGTGCAGCTGCCGCGGGGCGGCAACGGCGAGATCGTCGTCGTGGACCGCACCGGGCCGCGCAGCGTGAACGTGGGCTTCTACCACGAGGCGTGACCTCACGGGTCACCCGGGTCACCCGGGTTGCCCCACGAGAGGGGCTACGCCAGGACGCGGGCCAGCGCGAACCCGTCGTAGCCCTTGGTGCCCACCGTCTGGATCGCCGTGCCGCTCAACCTCGGGTGGGAGCCGATGAGTTCGATCGCGGCGCGGCTGCCCCGCACGTCTCCCGCGTCGCTGTCCGCGTCGGCCACCCGGCCGCCCCGGACGACGTTGTCGACGACGATCAGGCTGCCCGTGCTGGTGAGCCGGAGCGCCCAGTCGAGGTAGTTGGCGTTGTTGGCCTTGTCGGCGTCGATGAAGACCAGGTCGAACGGGGGCGGGTTCTCGTCGGCCAGCAGCGGCAGCAGGTCCAGGGCCGCGCCCACCCGCACCTCGACCTGCGCGTCGAGTCCCGCGCGGGCGATGTTGCGGGTGGCGACCTCCGCGTGCTTCGGGTTGTACTCCAGTGAGATCAGGTGGCCGTCGGCCGGAAGGGCGCGGCCCAGCCAGATGGTGCTGTACCCGCCGAGCGTGCCGATCTCCAGGATGTTGCGCGCCCCCTGGATCTCGGCGAGCAGCTGAAGCAGCTTGCCCTGGCTCGCCGTGACGTTGACGCGCGGGAGCTCGGCGGCCTCGCTGTCCCGCAGCGCGGCCTCCAGCACCTCGTCCTCCGGGGCGAGGTGGGCGTCGAAGTAGGCGTCGACGGCGTCCCAGACCTGCGACTCGCTCATGCGCTCTGCCTCTCGTGTACCTGACATATCTAGGACCTGCACCGCTGTTCATGACATACGGAGATCATGGATGCGGAACATCTAGTTAGGAACCCTAACTAGTCGTGTCAACGCCGTCCGCTGTGCCCGAGTTCCCCGCCCACCGCCCCTCACAGGTTTCCGGCAGACGGAATTCAGCCGTTCGGCCCAGGAGGGGGCGGCGGTGGAGCGGGAGCGGCCGGCGGAGCGGGAGCGCGAGCGGCCGGGGGCAGCGGCGGCACAGGGCGCCAGGCGGGCGCGGCGGGTCTGCCGGGCGCGGAGGCGGTACCCGGCACCCGGGTTCGACGAGGCGCTGCCCCCGGGCGAACCGCCGGCTCGCCCGCCCCCTCCGCACACGGAGCGCGACCGCCTCGGCCACCCGGCCAGTCGCCCTGCGTGGTCGATCCGTCGCCGATCGCTGCCCGTGGTGGCTACGACGCGTACGAGCAGGCGGGCCGGTTCCGTTCGCGTGCGGGACCGGTTCCGTTCGCGCTGCGAGCCACCTGCACTCGCGGGCTCGTCCCTCCACCCGGCGCACTATCGTCTTTCGGACAAAAGCAGAGCGGACGTCAGGTGAAGGCGGGATGGCCTGCGTCTCTCTCCGGGGGCGCCGCGAGCCTCATAGGGTTCGACATGGCACCTCACGCATGGGACGCGTGGCAGAACGGGGCGGGAGGCCGACGAGGCGTGGCGAATGCGGAGCACAGCGGGCGACCGGCGGAACCCTTCGGCGCGACGGCGGTCGGCACGGCGAGAGCGCGTCTGCGCGCGGCCCGCCTCGGCCTCTGGCTGGTCGCGGCGGTCCTCGCCGTCCGGCAGGTGGCCGTCGTCCTCGGCACCCCGCGCGGAGAGCGGCTGACGGACCTGGAGACCTGGGTCGGACCCGACGGCGTGCTCCACGTCAACGGTTCCCTCTACGACTCCACGCTCTTCACCGGCACCCCGTTCGGCGGCCTCGTCCTCAAGCCCCTCACCCGAGCGGCCGAACAGGCCCTCGGCTGGGGCTGGACCTTCGGCACGCTGCTGCTGGTCGCGGCGCTGGGCCTGGTGATGGCGCGAGCCCTGCCGCAACCGGTGAGCAGACGCACCTCGCTGCTCGCCGCGCCCGTCGCGATCGTCCTGCTGATGGTCTCGCTGCCCGTCCGCAACACCCTCTGGCTCGGCCAGACCAGCATCATCCCGGTCCTGCTCGTCCTGCTCGGCTGCTTCGTCGTACGGGGACAGCGGGCGGGCGGCGCGCTGATCGGCGTCGCGGCGGCACTGCAGCCGACGGTGCTGTTGTTCGCCCCGCTGCTGTGGTTCACGGGCCGGCGGCAAGCGGCCCTCTCCACGGGCGTGACGTTCGCCGGAGCGACCCTGCTCGCCTGGGCGGCGATGCCGCACGACTCGTACACCTACTGGGTCCACCACATGGCGGGCGTGGGCCTCGGCGGCAAGGCGGACGCCCTGGCCAACCAGTCCCTGCACGGCGCCCTCCTCCGCTTCGGCCTCTCCGGCTCCCTGGAGATCGCGCTGTTCCTGGCGCTGGGCGCGGCGGTCGCCGTCGTGGGCGTCCGTCGGGCGGTGCGGTACGCCCGCGACGGCCAGCTGCTGCTGGCGGTGGCGATCACGGGCTGCGCGGCGATCGCCGTGTCGCCGACGACCTGGCAGCACCAGCTGCTGTGGGTCCTGCCGGCGGTCGTCGGCCGCGTGGGCAAGCGGGCCTCGGACCGCTACGTCTGGCCGGTGGCGGTCGTCCTCGTGATGACCCTCCCGGCGAAGATGATGCTGCCGAACATGTCGGCGCTGTATCCGCTGCGGGACAACGTTGTACTGCTGGCGGCGGTGAGCGCGGCGACGGTCGTGCCGTTCCTGTCGCGCACGTCGGAGTACTATCGCTCACCGATCCCGGCGGAGTACGCCACCCCGGTGCCGGCGCGATGGAAACACGTCCCGCTGCTGCCGTTCCTGCGCCGCGTCCTGACCCGCCCGAACCTGCTGCTGGAGCTGCTGCTGATCCGCGTGACGTACGCGGCGTACCAGCAGGTGCGGCTGGCGGCGACGGGCGGGACGAACTCGGGCGGGCGGAAGCGGGCGGAGGCCCATGGCCAGGAGATCCTCGACATCGAACGCTTCCTGCGCATCGACATCGAGCACACGATCAACCACTGGGTGGTCGGGGTCGACTGGCTGCGGAACTTCTTCGACTTCTACTACGAGTCCTTCCACTTCGTGGTGCCGCTGTCGGTGCTGGCGGTTCTGTACTGGCGGCGCCCGGTGGACTACCGCTGGGCGCGCTCGTCCCTGGGTTTCGCGACCCTGCTCGCGCTCGTCGGCTTCTGGCTCTACCCGCTGGCTCCGCCGCGCCTGATGCCGACCCTGGGCATCATCGACACGGTGCACGGCGTCCAGGACTTCACCAAGCCGGACTACGGGACGCTGACGGCCCTGACCAACCAGTACGCGGCCATGCCCTCACTGCACTTCGGCTGGTCGCTGTGGTGCGGGGCGGTGATCGCGATCGTCGCGCCGAAGGGGTGGATGAAGGCCCTGGGGCTGCTGCATCCGTTCTTCACGGTGTCTGCGATCGTGGCCACTGGTAATCACTGGGTGCTGGACGCGGTGGGCGGTGCGGTCGTCGTGTTCGCGGGCTTCGGGCTGGCGTACCTGTTCCAGGGGCCCCGGGCCCGGGCAGCGGTGGTGACCGAGGCCGCCGTCGAGCCGGCGGTACTGGAGAAGGACCCGGCGCCCGGCTGATCGGGCGCCGGCCATGGTGCGGGGACAAGGACGCATGCTCAGAAACAAGCCGCGGAGGCTGCTGTTCGGCGCCGCCGCCGTTGTGATGGTGATGGCCGGGGCGGGCTGCTCCGGACAGGAGGCCGCGAAGGAATCCGGCGCGACGGCGGGCGGGCCCCTGACCCACGAGGACCTGAGACGTCTGGCCTTCAAGGAGGGGGAGATACCGAACACGCACGCCGTGCCGGTGCAGGACTCCCTCCCCGAGCAGCACGAGCCGACGTTCCCGCCGGTGTCCGACGCGTCGTGCCGGCAGGTCCTCGACGTCCTGGACGCGAAGGGGGCGTTCGCCGTCGTACGCCAGGTCTTCAACTGGAAGGACGACCTGTGGGGCGGCGCGTCGACGCTGGCCTCGTACGAGGGCGAGGGGGCGGAGCAGGCCTTCGACCGACTCCAGGAGGGTCTGAAGACCTGCCGGTCCTACTCCGGGGTGTCCTACGCGGGCGCGTACACGACCGAGGTCACAGGAGTGGACGCCCCCCAGGCGGGCCGCGTCGGGGACGAGGCCCTGACCTTCCGCACCGTCACACCGACGAAGGACGGCCTGGCGATGCACGAGGACTACGTCTTCGTACGCGCCGGCAAGGTCACGGCCGCCTTCCGGAAGACCGAGGCCGGCCACGAGGCGACGTTTCCCCGGGATCTGGTGGAGCGGCAGGTGGATCGGGTGGGGGAGGCGCAGGGATTTTGACGCCCAGGGCGGCCGGCCGCTGTGCTTGAGTATCTGCCGCATCGCAGCAGATGACCGTTTCATCCCGATAAGATGCATTTTGTGATCAAGTCGGGACGGCTGCGGCGCCGCCACCCTCCCCACGGTGGGCAGGGGAAAGCAGTGTTGATGTCGCCGGTGATCGTCACCGTCGTCATCGGCAGCCTGGCGTTCTCCACCCCGAGGGAGATCGCCTTCAGTCGGCTGCTGCCCGCGGCGCCCGCCCTCGCGGCCGCGCTGTGGCCCGTGCTGCCGACGGTTCTGCTGGGCGTGTTCTGCCTGCTGGTCATGATCGGGCTCAGCTTCGTCTACTCCGATCTGGGGACGCCGTACACGGCCGGCGCGATCGTCGCCGTCACCTTGGCGGCGGCGTACGCGAGCCATCTCCGGCTCCAGCGGGAGGAGACGCTCTTCCAGGTCAGGCTCGTCGCGGACGCGGCCCAGAAAGTGCTGCTGCGCCCGCTGCCGCGTCGGATCCATGACGTCGACATCGAGTCGCTGTATCTGGCGGCCCAGGAGCAGGCCCGGATCGGAGGCGACTTCTACGAGGCGGCCGAGACGCCGTACGGGGTTCGGCTGCTCATCGGCGACGTACGCGGGAAGGGGCTGTCGGCGGTGGGGGCGGCCTCGGTGGTGATCAACTGCTTCAGGGAGAACGCGTACGACCAGCCCGATCTGAAGGGGATCATCCGTCGCCTGGAGGTCAGCATCGCCCGCTACAGCATGGCGACCCCCGTCCACGAGCAGCCGGAGCACTTCGCCACCGCTCTGATCGCCGAGATCCCGTACGGCGGCGGGCAGATCCGCGTGCTCAACTGCGGGCACCCACCGCCGCTGCTGGTGCAGCGCGGGGAGGTCCACGTCCTGGAGCCGACCACCCCCTCGCCACCGCTCAATCTCGCGGCGCTCGTCGAGGAGGACTGCTACTGCGTCGACACCGTCACCTTCTTCCCGGGCGACCAGATGCTGCTCTACACCGACGGCGTCTCGGAGACCCGGGACCGCGCCGGCGCGTTCTTCCCACTGCCCGACTGGATGCGGCAGCACGGCCCGGAGCCGCCCCGTGAGCTGCTGGACCGGCTTCACCGGGACCTGCTCCACTACAGCGGAGGAAGACTCGACGACGACATCGCCGCGCTCGCCGTGCGTTGCCGGCCCATACGGCCCGCAAGCGGTGTCGGATGAGTCGGGCCGGGTCCGCGCGGCGGTGATATGAAAGGTATATGCGGGCATCGATCCGGCGATATCTGACTCGGCCGCGTCCTCCGCCCACCGGACGTTCGCAGGAAGGTCGCCTTTCCCTGCTGAACCCGCGCAGCGCAGCCGGGCAGGTGTTCCTTCTCCAGGTCGTGATCGTGGTGCTGCTGGTCGTGGCCGCGATGGCCGCCATGGTGCTCCAGGCGGCGAACGACGCTCTGCAGCAGGCGCGCAGGGAGTCGGTCGTCGCGGCCCAGGCGTTCGCGAGTTCCCCCGGTGTCGTGCAGGCGTTCCACAGCCAGGACCCGACCGCGGTGCTGCAGCCGCGAGCCGAAGCGGCACGGAAGCGAACGGGCGTGGACTTCATCGTCGCGATGAGCACCGAGGGAATTCGTTACACGTACCCCTACCCGGAGGAGATCGGGAAGAAGTTCGTCGGCAGCATCGAAGAGGCGCGCGAAGGACGTACCGTCATCGAGCAGGCCGGCGGCCCGCCGCTGCCCGCGGGCAAGGGCACGGCCGTGCAGGCCGTGGTGCCCGTGACCGACTCCCGGGACACGGTCGTCGGCCTCGTCTCGGCGGGGATCACCGCCAAGAACGTGTCGGAACTGTGGCTGCCCCAGCTGCCCATCATCCTCGGTGCCGGCGCGGTGGCGCTGGGGCTGGCCACGACCGGTACGACGCTGGTGTCCCGGCGGCTGCGGCGGCAGACGCACGGCCTGGCGCCGGCGGAGCTGGCACGGATGTACGAACACCACGACGCCGTCCTGCACGCCGTGCGGGAAGGGGTGCTCATCACCGACGCCGACGACCGACTGGTGCTGGCCAACGACGAGGCGCGGCGCCTGCTGGGCCTTCCGGAGGCGGCGCACGGGCGCCCTGTGCGGGAGCTGGGGCTGCCGGAGAGGATCGAGTGCCTGATCACGTCGCCCGAGGCGGTGACCGACGAGGTGCATCTCGCGGAGGACCGCCTGCTGGCGGTGAACAAGCGGCCCACGTTCCCGCACGCGGTCCGGAAAGGCAGCGTGGTGACGCTACGGGACACCACCGAGCTGGCCGCGGTCTCGGGGCGGGCGCAGGTGGCGCGGGAGCGACTGAAACTGCTGTACGGGGCCGGGGGGCGGATCGGGACGACGCTGGACGTACGGCGTACGGCCCAGGAGCTGGCCGAAGTGGCCGTGCCGCGCTTCGCGGACGTCGTCACGGTGGATCTGCTGGACTCGGTGCTGCGGGGATCGGAGCCGACGGCCGAGGGATGGCGGCATCTTCGGCGTGTGGCGACCAGTGGGGCGCACTGGATGATGCCCGTGTACCGGGTCGGCGAAGTGGTCACGTACCTGCCGGGGACCCCGCAGATGCGGACGCTGCCGGAGGGACGGGCCGTGCTGGAGACGGACCTGCGGCAGGCCCACGGTTGGCAGGAGCAGGATCCGGAGCGCGCGCGAGAGGCTCTGGACCGCGGGTTGCACGCGCTGGTCACCGTGCCGCTGCGGGCCCGGGGCGTGCCGCTGGGCGTGGCGAACTTCTTCCGGGCGGGTGACTCCCCGCCGTTCGAACCGGAGGACGTGTCCTTCGCCGAGGAACTGGCCGCGCGGGCCGCCGTGGCCCTCGACAACGCCCGGAGATTCACCCGGGAGCACGCGATGGCGGTGACGCTGCAGCGCAGTCTCCTGCCGCGGGGGCAGCCGGACCAGGACGCGCTGGAGGTGGCCTGGCGCTATCTGCCGGCGGAGGAGGGGGTGGGCGGGGACTGGTTCGACGTCATCCCGCTGCCGGGCGCCCGAGTGGCGCTGGCGATGGGCGACGTCGTCGGCCACGGGCTGCACGCCGCGGCGACGATGGGGCGACTGCGCACCGCGGTGCACAACTTCTCCACGCTCGACCTCCCCGTGGAGGAGGTGCTCGGGCACCTCGACGACCTGGTCGTACGTATGGACAACGAGGAGAGCACCGGCAACGCCGCGGACGGCCACGAGGGTGAGGGCGTGACGGGCGCGACGTGTCTGTACGCGATCTACGACCCGACAGCGGGCACCTGCACGATGGCCCGCGCGGGACACCCCGACCCGGTGGTGGTGAGCCCGGACGGCACCGTCACCTGTTCCGACGCCCCGGCATCGGTCCCGCTCGGGCTGGGCGGCCACCCCTTCGAGACCACCGAGCTGGACCTGCCCGAAGGTTCCCGACTGGTGCTGTACACCAACGGCCTGGTGGAGGACCGCACCCGTGACCTGGACGTCGGCCTGGACGCGTTGCGTCGGGCGCTGGACGGCACCGGGGGGCGCACCGCGCAGGAGACGTGTCAGGCGGTGATCGACGCGCTGAAGCCGGCGCACGCCTCCGACGACATCGCGCTGCTCGTGGCGCGTACCCGGCTGTTCCCGCCCTCCTGCGTGGCCGAGTGGGACGTGCCGTCGGACCCCTCGGTGGTGCCCTCCGTGCGGTCGTACTGCCGGGAGAAGCTGCGGGAGTGGGGCCTGGAGGACACCGGATTCACCACGGAGCTGATCGTCAGCGAGCTGGTCACCAACGCGATCCGGTACGGATCACCGCCCGTCACGGTGCGGCTTCTGCACGGGCGCTGTGTGATCTGCGAAGTGTCGGACGGCAGCAGCACATCACCGCGCCTGCGACGGGCGACGACCTGGGACGAAGGCGGGCGGGGGCTGTTCCTCGTGGCGCAGTTCGCACAGCGCTGGGGAACGCGGTACACACCCCGGGGCAAGGTCATCTGGGCGGAACAGAGCGCCGACGCCGGCGGATCCGCCGCCGCGGGGCACACACCTGTGGACGTTCTGCTGGAGCAGTTCGGTGATGCGGCGTTGTGATGCGGACGGCCTGCTCGCCGGGTCCCAGGCCGCCGGCGTCCGCACCGCACCCTCGCGGCACCGGCACCGGCACCGGCACCGGCACCGGCACCGGCACCGGCGGCGGCGTCCCGCACGGACTCTGACGGCCCGAAGTCAGTAGCCCTGTGTCAGTAGCCCTGTCTCAATAGCCCTGTGTCAGTGGCCCTATGTCTGTGGGACGTCCTTGACGAACACGATCCCGTCGCTGCTCGCCAGGTGCGTCGGGTCGAGCGGGGAGTAGCCGAACCAGGGGGACACGCGGGGCGCGGGGCGCGTGTCGCCGAGGACGGCGGCCAGGCGCCGGGCGTCGACGACGCAGCGGTCTTCCGGGAGCGCGTACAGGAACCCTTCGACGGTGTCCGGCGGCGGGGTGTCCACGCCCTGGTGGCGGATCGTGCCGAGAGCCGTGGCCACGAAGGCGTACTCCTCGCCGAGCTGGGCGCTCACCAGCGCGCCGGCGCTCCACCACTCCACCGGCCCCTGCCACATCCGCATCGTGCTCTTCTCCCGCTGGAGGTGGGAGTTGTGGGCGTGTATGAGGGCCGGGCCCCGTTCGGCGATCGCGAGGAGATTGTGGGCCATCATCAGATCCCGCTGGCCCACCAGCCGGGTCATGCGGGCCGATGAGGTGTCGGCCATCCAGGAGTGGTAGCGCAGCAGGCCCGTCGCGGTGCGCCCGTACAGGCGCGCCCGGTCCCAGTCGTCCCGCGGGGTCGCCGTGATCAGGTGCGGCGTCTGCTGGTCGAGCAGCGCCACCAGATCGCTGGCGAGCAGCCGCAGTTCCCCGGCCTCGGCCGACTGCCCCACGGACTGGTCCGGGTCCATCATCGCCGCGGGATCGGTCCACCGGTCGTCGGCGCCGAGCAGGCGGTCGAGCGTCTCCGCGGTGCAGGGGAGCAGGTCCGGGTCCACCCGGTCCGAGAGGTAGCCGTGGAGTGCCGTGAGGGCCTGCCGGGGGCTCGCGGCGCCGGTGATCTCCAGCGGGCCGTCGAAACCGGCGAAGCGGAGCCGCTCGGACGCGGGCCGGCCGTCGTTGTGGGCGCGCATCCAGCGCACGAGTTCGCGGTTGACCGCGGACGCGCCCCACCCGTGGCTGAACCCGTGCTCCATGACGTCGTCGAGGGAGCCCGTGCCCGCGGTGACGTAGTCGTCCACGACCAGGCCCCTCATGCAGTCGCTCTCGATCGCGATCGTCCGGTAGCCCTCGTGCTCGACGAGTTGCCGGAAGAGCTCGTTGCGCAGTTCGAGCAGTGTGTCCTCGCCGTGGGTGGGCTCGCCCAGGGCGAGCAGCCGAGGCCGGGTCGGGAGCAGCCTCATGACGGCGGCAGCCTCGACGGCATGGGCGGTGTCCTTGATGTCGGTCGCCATGCCTTCAACGGTATCGTTGAACTCTCGGTTGAAACTTTTCCGCGCTATCGTCGGAAGCGTGGGGCGAAACCTTCAAAGCGATGAACGGCTCAGGCCGGTTGATCTGGCGCGCGGGCACGGTCTGTCGACGCAGGCGATCAGGAACTACGAGGAGGCCGGCATCCTTCCGGCGGCCGGTCGCACACCCCACGGCTACCGCACCTATACGCCGCTGCACGCACGGGCCCTGCGCGCGTTTCTCGCCCTGGTGCCCGGCCACGGTCACCCGACGGCGACGTCGATCATGCGGGCCGTGAACCAGGGCGCGGTCGACGAGGCGTTCCGTCTCATCGACGAGAGCCACGCACAGCTCCTCGACGACCGGCGGACCCTCCAGGCCGTGGAGCGCGCCCTCCGCGGCCTGGATCCCACGGCGGCGTCCCACCCCGGCACCGCGTCCGGGCCCGACGGCACGTTCATCGGGCCGCTGGCGGAGAAGCTCGGCATCCAGCCCGCGACGCTGCGCAAATGGGAGCACGCCGGACTGGTGCGCCCACGCCGCGACCGGCGGACCGGGTACCGCGTCTACGACGAGACCGACGTACGGGACGCCCGCCTGGTCCACCAGCTCCGGCGCGGCGGCTACCTGCTGGAGCAGATCGCCCCGCTGATCGCCCAGGTACGGGCGGCCGGCGGGCTGGAACCGCTGGAGGCCGCACTGGGCGACTGGCGCGGCCGGCTGTCCGCCCGGGGGCGGGCGATGCTCGCCGGGGCCGCCGAGCTGGAGGCGTACCTCCGCGAGCGGGGATGAGGGGGGTTCATAAGCCGCTCACGTAGTCTCCTCCGCAGAGCACGTGCGATGGCTGGGGGGCGCATGGACAGGCGGGGCATGCTGAGGCGTGGCGTGAGAGTCGGCCTGTTGATGGCTTGCGCTCCGAGCATTCCATGGGCCGCTCTCGCCCTGGCAGTCGCTCTGGTGGAATTCCTCAGGGGAGGGGACACGCAACTTGCCGCGCGTAACGTGCGGTACGGCGGGCTGCTCTTCGGAGGGAGCTTGCTGGCCGGTGTGCTGATGGGTTCGATTCTCGCTGGAGGACTGGCACTTGCCTCTCGCGCCGTCACCCGCGCATGGCGACTTGCTCTCGTAGGAGCACTGCTCGGAGTGCTGATCTTCCCTGCCGAGTTCCTGATCGTCGTGATAGGCACGGACGGGGCTTATGCAGCGTTGGGGACGACCCTTCTGGCATGGCCGGTAATGACGGTAGTGGCCGCCGCGCACAGCGCCGATGTCGTAGGCCGAACTCGCGCGCGTACATGGCTCTGGAAGCCTGGACTGGCGCAGAAGCTGGGGAGAGGCTGATAGCGCGCAAGAGCCCTAGCAGGGCAGTTGCTGCCCCCAGGGGTCGTCTCTGTTGGAAGTCGCCGAACGATATGGAGGGCAATGCGAGTCACGTACGACGCATCGGCGAACATGGCGTACATCTGTCTCGTCGACAGGATCGAACCGGGCGAGGCCGTCGAGCAGGTGGTTGCCGGAGAGGACACCACCGCGGTGCTCGACCTCGACTCACAAGGCCGAGTCCTGGGCATCGAATTGTTCGATGCCCGGCGCCGGTTGCATCCCGACCTGCTGAGCATCGCAGAGCAGATCGGTTGAGGGTCTGGTTGCCCGAGACGCCGCCTTTCCGGGGTGGGGAAAGGGACAAGGACCTTGGCTGTTCAGGCGTCTCAAAGGCGACGGCCCCGCAGGGCCTGTGCGTGCAAGACTGGGCGGATGTCAGAGGTCGCCTTCACCAGAGTCGCGCCCGTTGTCCCGGTCCGGAATCTTGACGCCGCTCTGGATCGGTACCGTCGTCTGGGCTTCGCGGCGCATGCCTATGAGGGGCCGGATCGTTACGGCTTCGTCGAGCGGGGCTCGGTCTCGATCCACCTGAGCGAGTGGGCCCAGCACGACCCTCATCACACCGGAGCCGTCGTCTACCTCTACGTGAGTGACGCTGACGCCCTCTACGCCGAGTGGAAGACCTCCGGCGTCGAGGGTCGCTTCGTCGAGCCTGCGGACACCCCCTACAAACTTCGCGAGTTCACGTACGTGGATGCCGATGGCACGGCTCACCGTGTGGGGTCCCCGCTGACACCTTGAGGTGCGCGTGCGGATCGCGCCGGCGCCACCGTAGCCGTACGCGACGCCAAGACCCTTCTCCAAGCTCTGCTCGAAGACCTTCGCCCAGCTCAACACCACGGAGGCGAAGGCCTCGTTGATCTGTCCCCTGCACGGCGTCGAGGGATCGGGTGACCATGCGAGCGGCCAGCTCCGGCTTGGTCGCGAAATCCGTATTGTCACCGAGGCCGGCGGCCCGGCAGCGGTCGGGATCCGAGGTCCAGGAACGCGGAACATAGAGTTCCCGGTCCACTGTGGCGTGCCCGCGGCGGCCGGCGTAGACCAGGTAGACGGGCGACCTGGGCGTTCTCGGTCCTGCCCGCGGTGCCGGTGTACTGCCGCTGGACTCCAACGGTGTCGGTGTCTTTCTTCACGTCTCCGGTCTCGTCGACCACCAGCACCGCCTCGTCGTCGTGCAGATGCTCCACCACGTAGTCACCCACTTCGTCGCGGACCTGGTCGGCGTCCCACTTCGCCTTCCGAGCAGGTGCTGCATGCCGTCCGGGGTCCTGTCCCGGCCCACTCGGCGATGGTCCAGCAGTTCTTGCGCGGCAGGTCCGACAGCAGGCCGAGTACCAACTTCCGGGCCCGGCGTCGGGATTCGACCCGTGTGAAGCGTCCCGCTATCCGGCTCATCAGGCCCTCGAACGCCTCCTGCCGGCAGGCGGGGTCTACGCTGTGACCTGCGGCCACCGCGTGATCGTTTGTCTTCACACACCGATGATCAACGGTGGCCGCACCCGTCTCCACACCGCGTCAGGTCGCGCAGCGTCTGCCTGCCGTCCTGTGTATCGGAGGGCTTGTGCAACGTGGCGAAGTCTGGTGGGTCCAGTTCGACGAGCGGAGGTTGGTCGTACTGCTGTCGGGAGACGACGGGTCCGGGTTCCAGGTGATGCAGGTCGTCGCTCCGGCGGGCCTCGACATCAGCGGTCTGGGCATCGAAGTGACGGTCGGCGCCGGTGAAGGGCTGCCGCTCGAAGGCGTGCTGCGGCTCGCGTTCCCGCGTCCAGGCTTCACCCCGTGCACGTGGCTGACCACCGTGGCCCGGGACGACCTGATAGAGCGGGCGGCCGTCCTGTCCTCCAGGAAGCTCAGCGAGATCGACGATGCCCTCCGACTCGCTGAACAAGCACAGGAGCGGACCCCGGCAACGACCGCGAAGCTCAGCGAGATAAGGGACGCCCTCCGTCGCGGTGAACTCGGGTAGAGGGAGAAGGAGTCGACGCCCGCGACGGCATGGGCGATCTCGGGCGAGATGATCCACGCTGGACACCTGCCGCCTCGACGCCCCTCACCATCGAGATCACGATCTACGGCTGGAGTACATTGCACTCGAACCACACCGTCTTCCCGCCCCCGGACGCCGGCGACACCCCCCACTTGTCCACCACCGCATCCAGCAGGAAGAGACCCCGCCCGCTCTCCGACTCCAGCTGCAACTCGGCTGGAGCCGGGAGCAGTTGGCCGTAGCTGTCCTTCACCTCCGCCCGGATCCCCGTCCCCTGCTTCAGCAGAAGCACCGTGCAGCGGCGGTCCGGGACGTGGCGGACGACGTTGGCGATCAGTTCCGTCATCGCCAGTTCCACCGTGTCCGTGAGTTCCTGCAGGCCCCAGTCCTCCAAAAGCGAGCGGGCGATGCTGCGGATGTGTTGGGCCGAGTGGGTGCCGGCTGTGAGGGTCAGGCGGTACTGGGTCGTGACGGGAGGGGTGAGGACAGAGGGAAAGTATTCGTTCACGGGACGAGGATGACCTGGCGCAACTACTGTGGGCTACTGGCTGGATACAACCCGTCCAGGTGTGGGCAGTGCTGCGTGAGAGGGGCTCTGCGTGACCCATATCAACGTCCTTGATCCCGGCGCTTCG
This sequence comes from Streptomyces aurantiaciflavus, assembly GCF_049808595.1. Taxonomy (NCBI): domain Bacteria; kingdom Bacillati; phylum Actinomycetota; class Actinomycetes; order Kitasatosporales; family Streptomycetaceae; genus Streptomyces; species Streptomyces aurantiaciflavus. The sequence goes on from NZ_JBNCAQ010000003.1 coordinate 202,734, forward strand.
CCGCTCGACTACTACGGGTTCGAACTGCGGCGGCTACGGGAGGCCGCCGGGCTTACGCAGCGGCAACTCGGCGACATCCTCAACTACACCGGGTCGTTGGTCGGTCAGATCGAGACCGCCAGGAAGGTTCCGACCGTCGAGTTCAGTGAGCGGGCGGATGCGGCGCTGGTGACGGGCGGCTTACTCTCGCGGCTCGTTGAGCTGGTGCTTCGTAGTCAACTGCCGTCGTGGTTTCAGCAGGTGGCCGAGTTGCAGGCGCGGGCCACCGAGATCTACTCCTTCGAGATGGGCATGGTGCCTGGTCTTCTGCAGACCAAGGCCTACGCGCGTGCTGTGCTGGGGGCGATCGATCAGGCGGACCTCGACGACCGCACCGCCGTCCGACTGGCACGTCAGCGGATCTTCGAGAAGGACGAGCCGCCGCTGTTCTGGGTCGTCCTGAGCGAGGCTGCGCTGTATCAGGAGATCGGTGGTCCCCAGGTCATGCGCGAGCAACTCACCCACCTGTTGTCCTTCCAGGACAATCCCCGGATCAACATCCAGGTGCTGCCGTTCTCGGTCGGAGGGCACGCGGGAATGACCGGCTCGTTCGACATCTACCGCTTCGCGAGCGACCCGGCCATCGTCTATACGGAGGGCTACGGCAGCGCGCATCCCACCGCCAACCCGGTCACCATCAAGGACTGCTCGCTCCGTTACGATCACCTGCAAGCCGCCGCGCTCTCCCTCAGGGACTCGGCGGAGCTGATCCGGCGCGTGACGGAGGAACGCTATGGAGACCAACTGGCGTAAGTCCAGCTACAGCAGCGACCAGGGCGGCAACTGCGTCGAGGTCGCCGAACTCCCGGGCGCCACCGTAGCCGTACGCGACTCCAAGACCCCGGCGGGCCCGATCCTCACCCTCCGGCCCGCCGCCTTCGTCGAGTTTCTCTCCTGGGCCTCGGCCGCTACAGCCGCTGAATGATCGTCCCCGTGGCCAAGCCGCCCCCCGCGCACATCGTGATCAAGGCGAACTCCTTGTCCGTGCGCTCCAGTTCGTGAAGTGCCGTCGTGATGAGCCGGGCGCCCGTCGCTCCGACCGGGTGTCCGAGCGCGATGGCGCCGCCGTTGACGTTGACCTTCGACAGGTCCGCTTCGAAGACCTTCGCCCAGCTCAACACCACGGAGGCGAAGGCCTCGTTGATCTCGACGAGGTCGATGTCCTTCAACGTCATGCCCGCTTTGCCGAGCACCGCGTTCGTCGCGTCGATCGGGCCGTCCAGGTGGAAGTGCGGGTCCGCTCCCACCAGCGCCTGCGCCACGATCCGTGCCCTCGGCTTCAGTTTCAGCGCTCGTGCCATCCGTTTCGACGCCCACATGATCGCCGCCGCGCCGTCGCTGATCTGGGACGAGTTGCCCGCCGTGTGAACCGCCGTCGGCATGATCGGCTTCAGGCCCGCCAGCGCCTCCATGGACGTGTCGCGCAGGCCTTCGTCCTTGTCCACCAGGCGCCACATGCCTTGCCCCGCCGCCTGCTCCTCCTCCGTCGTCGGGACCTGGACGGCGAAGGTTTCCTTCTTGAAGCGTTCCTCGGACCAGGCCACCGCCGCCCGTTCCTGGGACAGCACGCCCAGCTGGTCCACGTCCTCCCGGCTCAGGCCCCGGTGTCTGGCGATGCGTTCCGCCGCCTCGAACTGGTTCGGCAGGTCCACGTTCCATTCGTCCGGGAACGGCTTTCCGGGGCCGTGCTTCGAGCCTGAGCCCAGGGGGACCCTGCTCATCGCCTCCACCCCGCAGCTGATCCCGACGTCGATGACTCCTGCCGCGATCATGTTCGCCGTCATGTGGCTCGCCTGTTGCGACGAGCCGCACTGGCAGTCGACCGTCGTCGCGGCCGTCTCGTAGGGGAGGCCCATGGTCAGCCAGGCCGTCCTCGCGGGGTTCATGGACTGTTCGCCGGCGTGGGTCACCGTGCCGCCGACGATCTGCTCGACCGCGTCGGCGGGGATGCCGGTGCGGCCGAGGAGTTCGCGGTAGGTCTCGCCGAGGAGGTAGGCGGGGTGAAGGTTGGCGAGCGCGCCGCCGCGCTTGCCGATGGGGGTGCGGACGGCTTCCACGATCACGGGTTCGGCGGCCATGGGTGCGGATCCTCTCGGGGGCGGCTCTCCTCCGGAACGGAACGTGCGGAACCAGACCGCGTCCCAGCGCCGCGTCACGGAACTAGAACACGTACTAGTTCTCCGTGCAGTCTGCTGACGTGATGTGCGTCACCGCAAGGGTCTTGCAGCCTTCAGGTGCCTGAACTACCTTCGCCCCACCTCTTTTCTGATGAGCCGTCAGAAAACGACGCCCGCAAAGCTGCCCTCTGGCTGGAGCTGCCCATGCACTGTCCAGCGCTTCCCGACGGGTTCGACTTCACCGACCCCGACCTGCTGCAACACCGTGTGCCCCTCCCGGAGTTCGCCGAGCTGCGCCGCGCCGAACCGGTCCGCTGGATCCCGCAGTCGGGGAACGTGGCCGGCTTCCAGGACGAGGGCTACTGGGCGGTGACCCGCCACGCCGACGTCAAGTACGTCTCCACCCACCCCGAGATCTTTTCCTCCACCCTCAACACCGCGATCATCCGCTTCAACGAGCACATCGAGCGCGACTCGATCGACGCCCAGCGGCTGATCATGCTGAACATGGATCCGCCCGAGCACACGCGCGTGCGGCAGATCGTGCAGCGCGGGTTCACCCCCCGGTCCATACGGGCGCTGGAGCAACGGCTCCGGGACCGCGCCGCCGCCATCGTGACGGCGGCGCGCGAGCACTCCGGGCCCTTCGACTTCGTCACCTCCGTCGCCTGCGAACTGCCCCTCCAGGCCATCGCCGAGCTCATCGGCATACCCCAGGACGACCGGGCCAAGATCTTCGACTGGTCCAACAAGATGATCGCGTACGACGACCCCGAGTACGCCATCACCGAGGAGGTCGGCGCCGAGTCCGCCGCCGAGCTCATCTCGTACGCGATGAACATGGCCGCCGAGCGGAAGCGGTGCCCGGCCAAGGACATCGTCAGCACCTTGGTCGCCGCCGAGGACGAGGGGAACCTCAACTCCGACGAGTTCGGGTTCTTCGTGCTCATGCTCGCCGTCGCGGGCAACGAGACCACCCGCAACGCCATCACCCACGGGATGCACGCCTTCCTCACGCATCCCGAGCAGTGGGAGCTCTACAAGGAACGACGGCCCTCCACGGCCGCCGAGGAGATCGTGCGGTGGGCCACCCCGGTCGTCGCCTTCCAGCGGACCGCCACCCAGGACACCGAGCTCGGCGGGAAGCTCATCAAGAAGGGGGACCGCGTCGGGATCTTCTACGCCTCCGCCAATCACGATCCCGAGGTGTTCGACCAGCCCGACGCGTTCGACATCACCCGGGATCCCAACCCTCACCTCGGATTCGGTGGGGGCGGGCCGCACTTCTGCCTCGGGAAGTCGCTCGCCGTGCTGGAGATCGACCTCATCTTCAACGCCGTCGCCGACGCCATGCCGGGCCTTCGGCTCGTCGGGGATCCTCGACGGCTTCGGTCCGCGTGGATCAACGGGGTGAAGGAGTTGCAGGTCAGCGCGGACTGACGCGGCCGGGAGACGGTGCGGCCCCTCACTCCTGGTTGAGGAAGTCGCTGCTGCCCAGTGTGGTGGTGGAGCCGTCCTCGCGTTGCACCGTGTACATCGGCGGGTCGCCGTCGGTGTGGACCTTGGTGATCGTTCCGATCGTGGGGTTGAGAGGGGCCGTGAGGTTGAGCAGGTCGCTCATCTCCGCGTCGTGGAACATGATCTGGTCACCGACCTGGTAGTCCGGCACGGCTGCTGTCTCCGTTCCTCGTTCCTTGTCTGCACCGCGTGTACCAGTACCGCGTCGCCTCGCGCGTCACGCGTGCCGTCGCTCGGTCGGGTCAGCCGGTCAGTCGCGGCCGGACGCCGTCACCGCCAGGACGCCCGACGCCGGCGCCGCGATCAGGAGCGGGACGGCCGGGCCGTGGTGGAGCAGCAGCCATGCCGGACACCGCGTGCTTCGGGGGCGGGGCCGGTGCTCGGTGACGGCTCGGTGGGCATCCGCTCAGTGGACCACGCGCGGGTACGGAAACGGCGAAAGCGGCGGCCCCGGGGATCAGGGGGCCGCCGCTTCCATGAGCCGGCGTCAGTGTGCCGTGGCGGGCGTGGCTCAGTACCAGCCGTTCGCCTGCCAGAAGGCCCAGGCGCCGGCCGGGCTCCCGTAGCGGGAGTTCATGTAGTCCAGGCCCCACTTGATCTGGGTCTCCGGGTTGGTCTTCCAGTCGGAACCGGCGGAGGCCATCTTCGAGCCGGGGAGGGCCTGGACGAGGCCGTAGGCGCCGGACGAGGCGTTGGTGGCGTCGACGTCCCAGCCGCTCTCGTGCTCGACGATGTTGCTGAACGCGTTGAACTGTGCGGCGTCCGGGATCATCTTGTGCGCGATCGCCTGGGCCTCGGAGGCGGAGGACGCGGTCGGGGCCGCCGCCTGGGCGGGCGCCGCGGTCAGAGCCATGCCGGCGGTGGCGGCGGCCACGGCGACGGCGGTGAGGGTCTTCTTGGGGGAGGCGATGCGACGGATGAAGGAGACGGACACGGAGAACCTTTTTCCTCGGGGGCAGTGGTGTCGCGGCATGCCGGGGTCACGCGGTGCGTGGCCGCACCGCGTGGTGTGCGGTGGGGGGCTGCATGCGTCGGCGCCGAGGCCCGTGGGGCTCGTCGGCGCCGTGCGACGTCATCCAGAGAAACAGGCCCGGAAGGGGTCCGCAATGACCCCTTTTACTAGTTGTGGCCGCATGTGGGGGGAGGGTTGGTGGTGTGTGCCGACCCTCGATGCGCAGGTCAGTGGGCACTTCTGCATGTGCATGGCGTCCGAATTGCCCGACTAGGGTCGTTAGTAGGTGATCCGGGTCATGTGGGGCGGTTCACCGGTCAACGGCTGTCGAATGTGACCGCGGTCTCGAACGCCGCCCGCCGCGTGGCTCTCCGTAGTGCCCTCAGTACCGCCGGGCCGAGCGTGAGGGTCAGGACGACGGTGACGAGCGCCCGGCCCAGGTCCCAGCCCAACGACGTCGCCGTGCAGTACGCGACGAACCGCGCCAGATTCGACGTGACCGTCCCGTCCGGGTCGAAGGAGACGCGGGAGGCCAGCGTGCCCATGAAGGGCCACCCGGCCATGTTCATCGCCGTCCCGTAGGCGAACGCGGCCAGGAAGCCGTAGACGGCGAGGAGCGCGAGTTCGGCACGGCCGCGCAGACGGTCCGGGCCGGGCAGCAGGCCCGCGCCCATTGTGAACCAGCCCATCGACAGCATCTGGAACGGCATCCACGGACCCACCCCGCCCGTGAGCAGCGCGGACGCGAACATCGTGAGGGAGCCGAGGACGAAGCCGAAGCCGGGGCCCAGAACCCGGCCGCTGAGCACCATCAGGAAGAACATCGGCTCGATGCCGGCCGTGCCCGCACCGATCGGGCGCAGGGCCGCGCCCGTCGCCGCCAGCACGCCCAGCATCGCGACCGCCTTCGCGCCGAGCCCCGACTCGGAGATCGTCGCCGCCACCACCGCGACCAGCAGTACCAGCAGACCCGCGAAGAGCCAGGGCGCGTCCTGGGAGTGGGCGTTCAGGGTGGAGGCGGGAGGAGCCAGGAAGGGCCAGGTGAACGCCACCACTCCCACCGCGCTGACGAGCACGAGGGAAGCCACGGAACGGGGGCCCAGGCGGACCGCCCGAGCTTGCCGGGTCACCGCAGCGCCTCCCTCACCTGCGCGACCGTCAGCCACTCCTGCGGCGCCAGGATCTTCGTCACCTGCGGGGCGAAGGACGGGGAGGAGACGACCACCTCGGCGGTCGGGCCGTCCGCGATCACCTCGCCCTCGGCCAGCAGGACCATCCGATGGGCCAGCTCGGCGGCCAGTTCCACGTCGTGCGTGGCCAGCACGATCGCGTGCCCGGCGGCGGCCAGCTCGCGCAGCACGGCGACCAGGCGGGCCTTCGCCGCGTAGTCCAGGCCACGGGTCGGCTCGTCGAGGAGGAGCAGGGGCGGGCGCGCGGTCAGGACGACCGCCAGTGCGAGGGCGAGGCGCTGGCCCTCGGACAGGTCGCGGGGGTGGGTGTCGTCGGTGATGCCGGGGAGCAGCTCGCAGACCAGGGCACGGCAGGTGCCGGGGGCGGCCTGCGCGTCCCGGTCGGCTGCCGCGCACTCGGCGGCGACCGTGTCGGCGTAGAGAAGGTCACGGGGTTCCTGCGGGACCAGGCCGACGTGGCGCACCAGGTCGCGGGGCGGGGTGCGGTGGGGGACCGCCCCGCCCACGCGGACGGTCCCGGCGGACGGTTCGACCAGGCCTACGAGCGTGTTGAGCAGCGTGGACTTTCCGGCGCCGTTGCGGCCCATGAGGGCGACGGTCTCGCCGGGGGCGACGGTGAGGTCGATACGGCGCAGGGCCTGGACGTGGGCGCGGCGGACGGCCAGGGCGTGGGTCTCGGCGGGAGGCGGGGGAGTGGCGGCCGGTTGCGAGGAGGCGCCTGTACGCCCGCGCTCACGCCCGCGCCCGCGCTCACGCCCGAGCCCCCGCCCGAGCCCGCGCTCACGCCCGCGTCCGAAGGGGAGCCATCGGGAGAGGGGGGCGGGAGGACGGGGTGCGGGGAGCGGAGGCGCGGTGTCCGCCGGGAACGGGCCGGGTGCCGCGTCCGCCGTCTCCGTCCGCCGCTCGCGCTTCCCCGTCGGCTTCTCCGTCAGCCGTTCGCGAAGATCCGCCGCCCGGCGGCGCGCGTCCCGGACCGTCAGCGGCAGGGGGGACCAGCCCGCCAGGCGGCCCAGGTCCACCACCGGCGGGTACACCGGGGACACGGCCATGATGTCGGCCGGAGTGCCGAGCACCGGGGCCGCGCCGGGGGCGGGCAGGAGGGCGACCTGGTCGGCGTACTGCAGGACGCGTTCCAGGCGGTGCTCCGCCAGCAGCACCGTCGTACCGAGGTCGTGGACGAGGCGGAGGAGGACGGCGAGGACCTCCTCGGCGGCGGCCGGGTCGAGCGCGGAGGTCGGTTCGTCCAGGACGAGGACGCCGGGGTGCGGGGTGAGGACCGAGCCGATCGCGACGCGCTGCTGCTGGCCGCCGGAGAGGGTGGCGAGGGGGCGGTCGCGCAGGGCGGCCAGGCCGAGGAGGTCGAGGGTCTCCTCCACGCGGCGGCGCATCACGGCCGGGGGCAGGCCCAACGACTCCATGCCGTAGGCGAGTTCCTCCTCGACCGTGTCGGTCACGAAGTGGGAGAGGGGATCCTGGCCCACCGTGCCCACGACATCGGCGAGTTCGCGTGGCTTGTGGGTGCGCGTGTCGCGGCCGGCGACCGTGACGCGGCCGCGCAGGGTGCCGCCCGTGAAGTGCGGGACGAGACCGCCGACCGTGCCGAGGAGCGTCGACTTCCCCACGCCGGACGGGCCGGCGAGGAGGACGAGTTCCCCCTCGGGGATGGTGAAGTCCACGCCGCGGAGGGTGGGTTCGGCGGCGCCGTCGTAGGTCACCGACACGTTCTCGAAGCGGATCACGACGGGTCCTTGGGCTGGTTCCGGGGGTTGGGCGCCGGTGCGAGGAAGGCGGGGAGGAGACCGACGAGGATCGCCGCCGCCGGCCAGAGGGGGAGGGTGGGGGCCGTGAGGGGAACCACGGTGGGGTGCAGGGCCGTCGGGTCGGTGGAGGCGGCGAGGGCGAGGAGCGCGGCCACCGCGATGCCGGACGCGGCGACCAGGCGGGAGCGGGGCGTCCAGCGGGCGGGCCGGTAGCGGGTACGGGGGGAGCGGCGGCCGCCGAGGTGCAGTCCGGCGAGGGCGGCCGCGACTCCGGTGAGGAGGACCGGGAGGCCGTAGGCGCCGCCGGCCGCGGTGAGCAGGCCGTACGTTCCCGCGCAGACGCCGAGCAGGCCGCCGAGGGTGAGGGCGGCTGTCGTACGGCGGACGGGGGCCGGGACGTCGGCGGTACGGCCGTACCCGCGGGCGTCCATCGCCGCGGCGAGGGCGATGGAGCGTTCCAGGGCGCCTTCGAGGACGGGGAGGGCGACTTGGAGCAGGCCCCGCAGGCCGTTGTCCGGGCGGCCTCGCAGACGGCGGGCCGCGCGGAGGCGTTGGACGTCGGCGATGAGATACGGGGCGAAGGTGAGGGCCACGACGACGGCGACTCCGGCCTCGTACAGGGCGCCGGGGAGGGACTTCAGGAGGCGGGAGGGGCTGGCGAGGGCGTTCGCCGCGCCCACGCAGACCAGGAGCGTGGCCAGGCGGAGGCCGTCGTACAGCGCGAAGAGGACGCCCTCGGCGGTGACCCTTCCGCCGAGGCGGACGCCCTGGGCCCAGGCGGGGAGCGGGACTTCGGGGAGGGTGAGGATCACGTGGGTGCCGGGGACGGGGGAGCCGAGGGCGATGACGAAGAGGAGACGGATGAGGACGACGGCGACGGCGAGGTGCAGGAAGGCGGAGTAGGAGCGGGACCAGGGGGTGTCGGGGCGGCAGGTGATGACGACGTAGGCGGAGGTGGTGAGGAGGAGGGCGAGGAGGAGGGGGTTGTCGGTGCGGGTCGCTGCCGTGCCGAGGGCCAGGGCCCAGAGCCACCAGGCACCTGGGTGCAGCGGTGCGGGGGGCTGGGGGGTGGGGGTGCTCACCGGCGCCGGCGGGGTGCCTCCTGCGCCCACCCTCCCCCACTCTCGGCTTCGCTCGCGCGGGGGGACCCCCAGCGCCCCAGCGGCACGACTCCCCGCAGGCCGCGTGGGCTGACGGCCCGCAGGCTGCGTTGCTCGGCGGCCCGCGGGGCGCGTGGGCTGACTGCCCGTGGGCTGAATGGCTTCGCCGCGCCTATCCATGCCCACGCCGCCGGGCCTGCCACACCGCCGCTGCGGCCAGTGCGGCGATCAGGGCGCCGCCCGCGTACACGCCCACCGACGGGCCGCCGTCGTCCCCCTTCTCGCTCGGCTTCTCCGTCGCCGTCGGGTTCTTGCCCGTGCTCACCTGGTCGCCGCAGCCCGTCTTCGGGTAGCCGGCTATCGCGCAGAGCAGGGCGTTGGTGTCGTAGCGGAGGGGCTTGGCCACCAGGGCCAGGGCCTCCGCGGTGGTCGCGTTCTCGGGGAGCTGGGCGCAGGCCGTGCGGGAGGCCGGTGGGGTTTCGCCCGAGGGAGCGTCCTCCCGGGTGCCGAAGTCGAGGACCAGAGCCACCCGCTTCTTGCCCTCCTGCGCGGGCGTCCTCGCGCAGATCCCCGCGAAGTCGGCCCCGCCGCGTGGCTGGGACGCGTCCTGGGAGTCCTCGCTGACGGCGAAACGGAAGCCCTGGACGGCGCCGTCGGCGGGGCGGGCCGTGGAGGGGCCCTCGGTGGCGTACAGCCAGCGGTCGCCGTCGTGCTCCCAGAAGGACCAGTAGCGGTAGCCGGTGGCCTGGGCCGGGCCGGGGCCGGCCAGGGCCAGGAGCAGCGCGGCGAGGACGAGGGCGGCGGCGCGGCGTATCACGGCTGCTGCTTCCTGCGGCCGCTGATCAGGAAGCCGATGCCGATGCCGGCGACGAGGAAGACGCCGATGGTCCACCAGGTGCCGTAACCGTCGTCGGAGTCGCCCTTGTCCGAGTCGTCGTCCGGCTTCTCCGTGGCCGTGTTCTCCGTCGCCTGCGGTGTCGGGCCCGTCGCGTTCAGGGCCGCGACCAGGTCCGTTCCGCCGAACGCGCGCGGGTCCGTGCCCGTCGCGTGGGCCGCGAAGATCAGCTGGGCGTAGGCGGCGGGACCGCTCTGCTTCGCCCAGGCGGCGGCGTTCTGCTCCAGCCACCGCAACGGCTTCCGCGCCCGCTCCGCGCCGCCCTGCGCGGCGAGCGCGACCACGGCGTCGGCGGTGTTGCCGTAGTCGGGCTGGTCGGTGGCGCCGGGGAGTACCGACTTCAGGTAACCGTCCTTGGCGACGGCCTGCGTCAGGTACGTGCCGGCGTTGGCGGCGGCCTGCCGCGGGTGGTCCGGGTCGGCGCAGGGCGCGGGGTCACTCTTCGCCCCCGCGCCGGGCGCCAGGCCCTCGCCGAGCGTGCCGAGGACACCCGCGGCCGTCGCGTCCGCGTTGGCCGCCAGCTTGCCCTGCTTGTCGGGCTGGTAGGCGAAGGCGCCCGCGCCCGCTCCGTCGCAGGGGAGGGCGAGCCTCAACAGCGCGTCGTAAGGGGACCGGCCGCCCTTGAGCACCTCGTCGGGCTTCTCCCCGACCGCGACCAGCGCGCCGACGACGACGGACGTCGAGTTCGTGTCGCTGGCGCCGCCGGGGGAGTACCCCCAGCCGCCGTCCGCGTTCTGTACGGACTTCAGCCATGTGACGGCCTTCTTCGCCTCGGCCTCGTGGCCGCCGAGGGCCGCGAGGGCCTGGACGGCGGCGGCCGTGCTGTTGGTGTCGACCATGAGCTTGGCGTCGCAGGCCTTGGCGGGGTCGGCGCGGAAGGCGGCGAAGGCGCCGCTCGCGCACTGCTGCCCGGTCAGCCAGTTCACGGCCTTCTCCGCCGGCTTCACGCCGACCGTGTCCTGGGCGAGCAGTGCGAGCGACTGGCGCCAGACGCCGTCGTACGTGGGGTCGGTGCTGCCGTACAGGCCGGAGGGAATCGCCACCGACGGAGACGGCGAAGGGGACGCGGCCACGGCGGGCGTGGCGGCGCCGATCACTGCGGTGGCGGCCAGGACAGCGGCGCTGCGGCGGACGTTCATGATCGGCGGGTGCCTCTCCCTGTCAGGGAGCCGGGCAGCACGGGACACCCCGGCGGCTCGGCTCCGTAAACCTCGACGGTGCCGTGCGACGGCGGGCTGCCGGCGCACGCGAGCCGGTCACGCTCCCGCCCGGGGCAGTCCGGCTCGCCGGCCCGAAGGACGGTTCACGGTTGCGGGTCAGCGCCGGAATTGCACCGGCTTCCCCCCGTACGGGTGTGATGACGACTCGGCCACTGTACTCGCCCGTAGGGAAAGCCCTGAGGGGTGCCGGTGTGGGCCCGGGTAGCTTGGGGCCATGACCACCACGGGGAGGGCGCCGGGCCGACTGCTCGGCTCGGGTCGCACGGCCGACGTGTACGAGATCGACGAGGCGTGGGTGTTGCGCCGCGACCGCGACGGGTGGGGCGACGCGGCCGCCGAGGGGGCGGTCATGGCGCACGTCCGGGCCCACGGCTACCCGGCGCCCGCCGTACGGCCCTCCGGCTCGCGCACCGACCTGGTGATGGAGCGGCTGGACGGGCCGACGATGCTCCAGGCGTTCGCGGCGGGCGCGCTGGGCGCCGAGGAGGCGGGCGCCACGATCGCCCGGCTGCTGCGCGCGCTGCACGCCGTCCCCGCCCGCACGTCCGGGCCCGGGGCCGCGGTCCTCCACCTCGACCTGCACCCCGAGAACGTGATCCTCACCTCCGACGGTCCCCGGGTCATCGACTGGGCCACCGCCGAGGAGGGCGAACCGGGCCTCGACTGGGGCATGTCGGCGGTGATCCTCGCCCAGGTCGCCGTCTCCGCCGAGCCGCTCGCCGCACCGGCCCGCGCGATGCTGACCGCCCTGCTCGCCGACCCGTTCGACCTCACCGAGGAGGGCCTGACGGAGGCGCTGCGGCGACGGGCGGCGAATCCGACGATGAGCGAAGGCGAGGTCGGACTCCTGGGGGCAGCCGGGGAGTTGGTCCGCTCGCTGGCGAACTAGACGCTCCCACTGGAGGTTTCCGGGTGGTCCGAAGGCTGCTGGAGGTGCGGTGTGGGGCCGCCGAAGGGCAGGAACAAGGTCCGGGTGTCCAGCAGCCATTCGCCCTCCGGGGAGCGGCGGAAGGTGTCTTCGTAGTGGCCGATCTGGACCGGGGGACCGGCCGGAACCATCCCGCCCTCGTGGCCGTCGACGCGGTAGGTCGTGAAGTACGAGGTCGCCACGGCGGTGTGCGGGGAGGTCACCTCGACGAGGACGTTCGACATCAGGCGGCGGGAGAGCCGGTCGGCGGGGCGGGCGCCGAAGTAGGCGCGCAGGGCGTCACGGCCTTTGACGAGTCGCTCGCCCGCCGGCCACTCCCAGGTGCCGTCCTGCGTGAACAGCTCGGCCACGGAGGAGGGGTCGCCGAGGTCGAGACGGTGGACGAAGTCGAGGACGAGGCGTTCGCAGGCGCGTTCGGCGAGGAGTTGCTCCAAGGGATTCATGGGTCCGTGATTACCAGGGGTCGCTCATGTCCCGCGAGCGGTCGACGCCGTCGGTTCACACCGCGACGTACGTCACCGGCTCGCTCCCCGCCACCGCCTCCGCGCGCCCCAGCTTCACCAGGCGCCGCAGATGTGCCTCGGCCTCCGAGACCGCGATGTTCCTGGACCCGTACGGGATCTGTTCCCAGGGCCGGTTCCACTCCATGCGCTCGGCGAGCTGCCAGGGGGTGAGGGGCTCGGCCAGCAGGCCCTGGAGGTCGGTGAGGCGGTCCTCGTGGTGGGTGAGCAACTCCCGTACCCGGGAGGGCGCGTCGGTGAAGGCGTGCTGGTGGGCGGGGAGGATCTCGGCGGGGGCGAGGCGGCCGACGCGTTCGAGGGAGTCGAGGTAGTCGCCGAGGGGGTCGGTGACAGTGGTGTCGTCGGGGTCCTCGTACAGGCCGATGTGCGGGGTGATCTCGGGGAGCAGGTGGTCGCCGGAGAACAGCCGTCCCCGACCGGGGAGCCGGGCCGGGTGCTCCTCCTCCAGGTGGAGGCAGACGTGGCCGGGTGTGTGGCCCGGGGTCCATATCGCGCGCAGGCGGCGGCCGGGCAGGTCGAGGAACTCGCCCGGGACGATCTCGCGGTCGGGGAGGGCGGGGGAGAGGCCGGGCAGGGTGCGCTGGGGGTCCGTCCCGCTCGGGCGAAGCCGAGAGTGGGGGAGGGCTGTGCGCAGGGGTGCCACGTGCTCCTCGGGGGCGCCGGCGGCCACCAGCTTGGCCGTCATGTACGTGTACCAGCGCTCGGGGCGGGTCGAACGGGTGCGCCGGACGATCGCGCCGTCCGCCGCGTGCAGCGCGATCCAGGCCCCGGACGCCTCCCGCACCCTGCCCGACAGGCCGTGGTGGTCGGGATGGTGATGGGTGACGACGACGCCGTACAGCTCGGTGACGGAGGTGCCGCAGGCGGTCAGTCCGGCGGTGAGGGTGTCCCAGGCGGTGGGATCGTCCCAGCCGGTGTCGACGAGGACCGGGCCCCGGTCGGTGTCGACGACGTACACGAGCGTGTGTCCGAGGGGGTTGTCCGGGATGGGGACGCGGATCGAGCGCACGCCTCCACCGTGGTCGTACGTCGTCGGGGTCACGGGATCCCCGCCCAGGCTGCTTGTCATCTGCCCTCCGTCCCACGGCCGTTGCCCACTATAACCAGAACTGACGGACTGTCAGACAGGGCCGGGAGGGAGCCCGCGAGACCATCTCCGGCCAGGCGTGAGCGGTCTTCGCCGGCGGAATTGCCGCGCCCGGGACAGGGAGACGCTGTGACGGCGCCCCGAACGCCGGGCATTTCAAAAGCCCTGGAGAACACCTGCGCGCAAGCTCGCCGTGGGGGCGGCCATGGTGTGCGGCGTCAGCCTCGCCGGGGTGGGGACTGCCCAGGCCGATGGCTACCACGGTGAGAACCGTCACCGCGACGAGGGTCAGACGGTCGTGTACCACATCGAGTACAACTGCTATGTGGGCGAGTCGGTGAACACCACGACGCCGAGCGAGGGCACGGCGGGTGTATTCGCTGTTGCCGCTGAGACTGCCAGCGCCGCGGCGTCCGCGGTGGGCTTCGTGGAGCCGCAAGGCGTCAACTCGAACGCGAACATCTGCTCACCCGGAACCTCCACGAACTTCGTGGAGAAGAACGGCGACTGAAACCCTCACGGTTTTACGCCCCTGGCATCTGAACTCCCAAGGAGACCGCCCTTCGGGTGGGCGTTGCTCGGACACCCACTCCCCTCGGAGCTCCCACGCGCGGCGGCTCGGGGAACAACGGCCCACGGACCGCCCCCCCCGGTGGCACGACTGGCCCCCACCAGCGCTAAACCCGCTGGTGGGGGCCTGCTTTGTGGCAAGCCTGGCTTAGTTCGACCGGAACTGGTATCAGTTTCTGAAACACCGTCAGAAACGGGATTCCCGCAGGCCCTCTCGGAGAGGCGGTCGTCATGACCGAGCTCGTGGAACACGGACAGCTGTTCATCGGCGGGGAGTTGACCGACCCCCTGGGCAAGGACGTCATCGAGGTCGTCTCGCCGCACACCGAGGAGGTCATCGGACGCGTCCCGCACGCCTCGCCCGCGGACGTGGACCGGGCGGTCGCGGCGGCACGGCAGGCCTTCGACGAGGGGCCCTGGCCCCGGCTGGCCCTCGACGAGCGGATCGCCGTCGTCACCCGCATCAAGGACGGCATCGCCGCCCGCCACGAGGAGATCGCCCGCGTGATCTCCTCCGAGAACGGCTCCCCGTACTCCTGGAGCGTCCTCGCGCAGGCCCTCGGCGCGATGATGGTCTGGGACGCGGCGATCACGGTCGCCCGCGACTTCCGGTACGAGGAGCGGCGCGACGGCGTGCTCGGCAGGATCCTCGTACGGCGGGAGCCGGTCGGTGTGGTCGCGGCCGTCGTCCCCTGGAACGTCCCCCAGTTCGTGGCCGCCGCCAAGCTCGCGCCCGCGCTGCTCACCGGCTGCACGGTCGTGCTCAAGCCGTCGCCCGAGTCGCCCCTGGACGCCTACCTGCTGGCGGAGATCGCGCGGGACGCGGGCCTGCCGGAGGGCGTGCTGTCGATCCTCCCGGCGGACCGCGAGGTGAGCGAGTACCTGGTCGGGCACCCCGGAGTCGACAAGGTCTCCTTCACCGGATCGGTGGCGGCCGGCAAACGCGTGATGGAGGTCGCCGCCCGCAACCTCACCCGCGTCACCCTGGAGCTCGGCGGCAAGTCGGCGGCGGTCGTCCTGCCCGACGCGGAGGTGGAGGCGGCGGTGGCCGGGATCGTCCCGGCGGCCTGGATGAACAACGGCCAGGCCTGCGTCGCCCAGACCCGCATCCTGGTCCCGCGCTCCCGCTACGACGAGTTCGCGGACGCCTTCGCGGCGGCGGCGAGCGCCCTGGTCGTCGGTGACCCGCTCGACCCGGCGACCCAGGTCGGCCCGCTGGTCGCCAGGCGCCAGCAGCAGCGCAACCTCGACTACATCCGCATCGGCCAGGAGGAGGGCGCGAAGATCCTCACCGGCGGCGGGCGCCCGCCGGGCCTGGACCGGGGCTGGTACGTGGAGCCGACCCTCTTCGGCGACGTCGACAACTCCATGCGGATCGCGCGGGAGGAGATCTTCGGCCCGGTGATCTGCCTGCTCCCCTACGGCGACGAGTCCGAGGCCCTGAAGATCGCCAACGACTCCGACTACGGGCTGAGCGGCAGCGTGTGGACGGCGGACGTCGAGCACGGCATCGAGGTCGCCCGCCAGGTCCGTACCGGCACCTACTCGGTCAACACCTTCAGCCTCGACATGCTCGGCCCGTTCGGCGGCTACAAGAACTCCGGGCTGGGGCGGGAGTTCGGTCCCGAGGGGTACGGCGAGTACCTGGAGCACAAGATGATCCATCTGCCGGCGGGCTGGGAGGGCTGAGCCGATGGGGGCACGTCCCGCGCAGGGGGGTCCCGCTCCAGCGAAGCCGGGAGTGGCGGGGGAGCCGGGCGCGGGGGCGGGGGATCGCTGGCACGTCGAGGTCGACCGCTCCCTGTGCATCGGCTCCGCCCAGTGCCTCCACCACGCTCCGGACGGCTTCCGCCTGGACGCGGCCCGCCAGTCCCGTCCGGTGGACCCGGACCCGGACGCGAACGAGCGGGTGCTGGAGGCGGCGGAGAGCTGTCCGGTGGAGGCGATCACGATCACGCTGAGGGAGAGCGGGGAGGCGGTTTTCCCGCCGGAAGAGTAAAAAATCCCCTTTGGGGGGTTCCCTCTGCTGTGATGCGTTTTATTCTGTTATTGGCCTACGGGACGAGTGAGGGAGTTCGACCGGAGTAGCCGACTCTGGCGAGACGCTTCGGCATCCGCTGGGGCCGACGTCGACGGTCGGGCTGAGAGGCCGGAAGGCAGTAGTCGGGCCGGAAGGCGACCTCCACTACCTGATCCGGGTAATGCCGGCGCAGGGAACCCGTCTCGTAGGTCCTTTCTGTGCGCGGTGGTCCTTGTCTGTATGTGGTCCCGCCCGTGCCCGGCCCCTTCTGTACGCGCCTGCGCGTGTCGGGGTCACGAGTGCCGGGGGCCGCCCGGATCCGTCACGTCGATCAAGCGGCACACCGTCTCGATGTCGATCCGCACCTGGGCGATGGAGGCGCGGCCCGAGAGCCAGGTGATCAGGGCCGAGTGCCAGGTGTGCTCGATGACGCGGACCGCCGAGAGCTGTTCGGGGGTGGGCTCGGCGAGGCCCATCGCGTCGAGGATGATCGCCGTCGTCTGGCGGGAGACCTGGTCGACCTCGGGGGAGACGCTGCGGTCGGCGAAGGTGAGGGCGCGGACCATCGCGTCGGCGAGGTGCGGCTCGCGCTGCAGGGCGCGGAAGGCGCGCATCAGGGTCTCGGCGACCCGCTCGGCCGGGGTCTCGCCCGCCGGGGGCTTCTTGCGCAGCGTGCCGTGCATGTGCTCCAGCTGGTCCTGCATCGTGGCGACCAGCAGGTGGACCTTGGAGGGGAAGTAGCGGTAGAGGGTGCCCAGGGCGACCTGCGAGGACTCGGCGACCTCCCGCATCTGCACCGCGTCGAAACCACCCCGGCTCGCCAGTTGCGCGCTCGCGTGCAGAATGCGGCGGCGGCGGGCCTCCTGCCGCTCCGTGAGGGGCGAGGACGGGGGTCCCCCCGCTCGGGCGGAGCCGGAAGTGGGGGAGGGGTGCTGGGTACTGGCTTCCGCAGGCATGGTCCGGGTCCCGTTCCGTGACAGTCGGTGAGGGCTTGCGATCACACTGCAGAACAGGGTGTCCGGTCGTGGTGTGAATCACCTGATCCACTGCTCACAGGGTCCCTACCTGCCGGTAGATTCAGAGCCTCCCGAACGATCAAGTCTGAAACTTGTTCTAGATTAGCGTCCCGTCGTAGTCTCGCGGGACAGTGCAGGCAGAAGGGGGCCCGGAGTGACCGCTGAGGCCAGTCAGGCGGGGCCCGGTCAGGACCTCGCCGCGGACGGCGGGCGACCGCTCGACATCGCGCTCCTCACCTACAAGGGAAACCCGTTCTGCGGCGGCCAGGGCGTCTACGTCCGCCATCTCTCGCGCGAACTCGTCCGCCTCGGCCATCGGGTCGAGGTCATCGGCTCCCAGCCGTACCCGGTGCTCGACGTCCTCGGTGACGGCCACGGCGACCGCCTCTCCCTCACCGAACTGCCCAGCCTCGACCTCTACCGTCAGCCGGACCCCTTCCGCACCCCGAAGCGCGACGAGTACCGCGACTGGATCGACGCGCTGGAAGTCGCGACGATGTGGACCGGCGGCTTCCCCGAGCCGCTCACCTTCTCGCTGCGCGCCCGCCGCCATCTGCGCGCCCGGCGCGGCGAGTTCGACGTCGTCCACGACAACCAGACGCTCGGCTACGGACTGTTGGGGGACGTCGGCGCGCCGCTCGTCACCACCATCCACCACCCCATCACCGTCGACCGGCAGTTGGAGCTCGACGCGGCCCAGGGCCGGCAGCGCCGCTACTCCGTGCGCCGCTGGTACGCGTTCACCCGTATGCAGAAGCGGGTCGCGCGCCGGCTGCCGTCCGTGCTCACCGTCTCCGGCACCTCCCGCCAGGAGATCGTCGACCACCTCGGTGTCCGCGAGGACCGTATCCACGTCGTCCACATCGGCGCCGACACCGACCTGTTCGCCCCCGACCCGTCGGTGCCCGTCATACCCGGCCGGATCGTGACGACGTCCAGCGCCGACGTGCCGCTCAAGGGCCTGGTCTTCCTCGTCGAGGCGCTGGCCAAGGTCCGCACCGAGCACCCCGGCGCCCACCTCGTCGTCGTCGGCAAGCGGCCGGAGGAGGGGCCCGTCGCGCAGGCGATCGAGCGCTACGGCCTCGAGGGCGCCGTCGAGTTCGTCAAGGGCATCTCCGACGCCGAACTGGTCGACCTCGTCCGCTCGGCGGAGGTCGCCTGCGTGCCGTCCCTGTACGAGGGCTTCTCCCTGCCGGCCGCCGAGGCCATGGCGACCGGGACGCCGCTCGTCGCCACCACCGGCGGGGCGATCCCCGAGGTCGCCGGGCGCGACGGCGAGACCTGCCTGGCGGTCCCGCCGGGGGACGCGGGGGCGCTGGCCGCCGGGCTGAGCCGGCTGCTCGGCGACCCGGACCTGCGGGCCCGCCTCGGCGCGGCCGGACGCGAGCGGGTGCTGGAGCGGTTCACCTGGGCGCGGGCCGCAGAGGGGACCGTGGCCCGCTACCGCGAGGCCATCGAGCGCGCCGGGGGCGCCAAGGGCGGACGGCCACGCCCCGCCGGGCCTCCGGCCACCCCCCGGACGACCCCCTCTCCCGTTGTTGACGTTGAATCCGATCGCGAAAGCAGGGCCACGTGCTGACCGTCGACTTCTCCCGGTTCCCGCTCGCCCCGGGCGACCGAGTCCTGGATCTCGGCTGCGGGGCCGGCCGGCACGCCTTCGAGTGTTACCGGCGTGGCGCGCAGGTCGTGGCGCTGGACCAGAACGGTGAGGAGATCCGCGAGGTCGCCAAGTGGTTCGCGGCGATGAAGGAGGCGGGCGAGGCCCCCGAGGGCGCCACCGCGACCGCCATGGAGGGCGACGCCCTCGCGCTGCCCTTCCCCGACGAGTCCTTCGACGTCGTCATCATCTCCGAGGTGATGGAGCACATCCCCGACGACAAGGGCGTCCTCGCCGAGATGGTGCGCGTGCTCAAGCCGGGTGGCCGGATCGCCATCACCGTCCCGCGCTACGGCCCCGAGAAGGTCTGCTGGGCCCTGTCCGACGCCTACCACGAGGTCGAGGGCGGCCACATCCGCATCTACAAGGCGGACGAACTCCTCGCCAGGATCCGCGAGGCGGGGCTGAAGCCGTACGGCACCCATCACGCCCACGCGCTGCACTCGCCGTACTGGTGGCTGAAGTGCGCGTTCGGCGTCGACAACGACAAGGCGCTGCCGGTGCGGGCGTACCACAAGCTGCTGGTCTGGGACATCATGAAGAAGCCGCTGGCCACCCGGGTCGCCGAGCAGGCGCTCAACCCGCTGATCGGCAAGAGCTTCGTGGCGTACGCGACCAAGCCGCACCTGCCGCGTCTCGCCGGGACGGAAGCCGAGAAGACCGGGGCGGACGCCAAGTGACCACCCCCCGGACAGAACACCTCGTCCTGCCCGGGGTCCTCACCGCCGAGCAGGCCGCCGCGACCGTCCGCGGCATCCTCGCCGTACAGCGGGAGGACGGCGCGATCCCGTGGTTCCGTGGGCACCACCTCGACCCCTGGGACCACACCGAGGCCGCGATGGCCCTCGACGCGGCGGGCGAGCACGAGGCCGCCGAGCGGGCGTACGAGTGGCTCGCCCGGCACCAGAACGAGGACGGCTCCTGGTACGCGGCCTACCAGGACGGGGACTTCGCCGACGTCACCGACCGAGGCCGCGAGACGAACTTCGTCGCCTACGTCGCCGTGGGGGTGTGGCACCACTACCTGTCCACCGGCGACGACACGTTCCTGGACCGCATGTGGCCGACCGTGTACGCGGCGATCGAGTACGTGCTGCGGCTCCAGCAGTCGGGCGGGCAGATCGGCTGGCGCCGCGACGACGACGGCACCCCCACGGCCGACGCGCTGCTGACCGGCTCCTCGTCGATCCACCACGCGCTGCGGTGCGCGCTGGCGATCGCCGAGCAGCGGGAGGAGGCGCAGCCGGACTGGGAGTTGGCGGCGGGCGCCCTGCGGCACGCGATCCGCCGGCACCCGGAGCGGTTCCTGGACAAGGGGCGCTACTCGATGGACTGGTACTACCCGGTCCTGGGCGGGGCGTTGACCGGGGTGGAGGCCAAGTCGCGGATCGAGGCGGACTGGGAGCGGTTCGTCGTACCGGGGCTGGGCGTGCGGTGTGTCGTGCCCAACCCGTGGGTGACGGGGGGCGAGTCGGCCGAACTCGCCCTGGCCCTGTGGGCGATGGGCGAGTCCGACCGGGCCCTGGAGATCCTGCAGTCCATCCAGCACCTGCGGGACGCGGAGTCGGGGCTGTACTGGACCGGGTTCGTCTTCGAGGACGAGGCGATCTGGCCCCGGGAGCTGACCACGTGGACCGCGGGGTCCTTGCTGCTGGCGGTCGCCGCGCTGGGTGGCCATGAGGCCACCTGCACGGTGTTCGGGGGCGAGCAACTGCCGACGGGGCTGGACCCGGACTGTTGCGGGTAGCCTCCGGCGGGCGGGGGCGCCTGAGAGCCCGGTTGGTTCTGCCAGGTGGCGGGTGCGGGTTCAGTGTGGCTGGTCGCGCAGTTCCCCGCGCCCCTGAAGGGGCGCTGCGGCGCCCCCTCTCAGTGGCGGTGGACCCTGTTCGCTATCGCGTGGCCCACGAACAGGTACACCACCGCTGCCAGGCCGTAGCCCGCGACCACCCTCGCCCAGGCCTCGTCGAAGGTGAACAGGTCGTGCGACCAGCCCGCCAGCCAGCGGGCCACGTCGTGCACGAACTGCACGAACTCGTTGCCGCGGTTGGCGCCCAGCAGGTACATGAGGATCCACAGGCCCAGGATGAGGGCCATCACGTCGGCCACGACGGCGATGACCGTACCGGCCTGATTCGCACCGTTGCGATATCGAGCTGACATACTGTTCGGCTTGCCGTTCGATACGGGATGAAACCCCGCCCGGTTTCCGATGCTTCCGTTTCCCCCGCGTCGGGGTGGACTTGACCCTTCCGGGGCCTGCGCCGCGGGTCGGCCCGCGTCTCCTATGCGTTGAGTTCGGCCAGCACCCGCAGCGTGTGCGGGTCCGGTGCCACCACCAGCAGGTCCGTCACCGGGCCCTTGCGCCACAGCTCCAGCCGCTCGGCGATCCGCTCCCGCGGCCCGACCAGGGAGATCTCGTCGGCGAAGGCGTCCGGGACGGCCAGTACGGCCTCCTCCCGGCGCCCGGCCAGGAACAGCTCCTGGATCCGCCGGGCCTCCTCCTCGTACCCCATGCGCGCCATCAGGTCGGCGTGGAAGTTGCGCCGGGCGTGGCCCATGCCGCCGATGTAGAAGCCGAGCATGGCCTTGACGGACAGCAGTCCCTCGGAGACGTCGTCGCAGACCGTGGCCCGGGCCATCGGCGCGACCCGGAAGCCCTCCGGCAGCCCCGCCACCGCCGGACCGTACGCCTCCGGCCGGCTCGGCGACCAGTACAGCGGCAGCCAGCCGTCGGCGATCCGCACCGTCTGCGCCACGTTCTTCGGCCCCTCCGCGCCCAGCAGCACCGGCAGATCGGCGCGCAGCGGATGCGTGATCGGCTTCAGCGGCTTCCCGAGCCCCGTCGCGTCCGGGCCCCGGTAGGGGTGGGCGTGGAACCGCCCGTCCACCTCCACCGGCCCCTCCCGCCGCAGCACCTGCCGTACGACGTCGACGTACTCGCGGGTCGCGGTCAGCGGCGAGCTCGGGAACGGGCGCCCGTACCAGCCCTCGACGACCTGCGGCCCCGACAGGCCGAGGCCCAGTGTCATCCGCCCGCCGGAGAGATGGTCCAGGGTCAGCGCGTGCATCGCGGTCGTGGTCGGCGAGCGCGCCGCCATCTGCGCAACGGCCGTGCCCAGCCTGATCCTCGACGTCCGCGCGGCGATCCAGGTCAGCGGGGTGAAGGCGTCCGACCCCCACGACTCGGCCGTCCACACGGAGTCGTAGCCGAGCCGTTCCGCCTCCCGCGCCAGCTCCACATGGCCGGGGGAGGGGCCGCGCCCCCAGTAGCCGAGCGCCAGTCCGAGCCGCATACCAGCCTCCTGACGGTACGTCAGATCCGGGAGGCGACTGTACGACAGCGGCCCCCCGCCCGGAAGGGCGAGGGGCCGTGCAGTGCTGAGGAGCGGGCCCCGAACGGGCCCGGAACGCGGCCGGGGTCAGCCGCGCTGAATGCCGGACGTGTCCCGCAGGACACCGCGCCGGCCGTCCTGGGTCTGCGCGACGAGACCCTGCGCGCCCTGCTCGACGGCCAGGTACCAGGTGCCCGGCGCCAGTTCGGCGATCGGCGTCGGCGCGCCGTCCTCCGCGTACAGCGGGCGCGGCACCGGCACCGCGAACCAGAACGGCGAGAAGTCCGCGGCCGGCGGCTGCGCCGGACCCGGCTGCGGCCCGCCGAACGGCTGCTGACCCGGCTGACCCGGCTGACCCGGCTGCGGACCGCCGTACGGCGACGGCTGCTGCGCGCCCGGGTAGCCGTAACCGGCGGGCGGCTGGGCGCCGTAGGGCTGCGGGGCCTGCGGCCTCGGCGCCGGGATCAGCGCGGCCTGCAGCGCCGGGACCAGCGGGGTGGCGACGGCGCCCGCGGCCAGCAGCAGAGCGCCGATGAGGCCGAGGATGAGGCCGGTGCCGGCGCCGATGTCCGCGCCGTCGAAGGCGTCGGTGAACGCGCCCAGCGGGTCGATGATCGTCCAGAACGCGGTCCACGCGGCGACGATCGTCAGCGCGACCCCGAGCTGACCGAGGTCCAGGCCGATGACCTTGCGCGGCTGCGGGAGCGCCCTGGCGACGACGATCAGGGCCGCCCCGATGATTCCGCCGACGTACATGCTCATCAGCAGCCCGAGGTTGTCCCAGGCGTTGGGGACGTCGTTGCCGGAGCCGTCGAACGTGTCCAGGAACGACGCGATGAACAGCAACACCGCTGCTCCGATCACCACGCCGTCGCCTCGAGTGAGGGAGCGGATATTCACTTCAGGTCCTTCGTCAGTCGTCTCGTCATCGATACACGCATCGGTAGAGGCGTCGCTGTCACCATGTCGCCGTCAGGCCCGGGTGTGAAGCGCGGGGGTGACCCCTCATCGTAGGGACGACACTATCGTCCGCACGATCGGGCTGTCCGCAGGGATCAGCGCGCTGATCACTACCCGCGCAGGAAACTCACGATTCCCTCAGAGATCCCTTGCGCCGCTTTCTGCCGCCAGGCACCACTGGTCAGCAGCGCCGCGTCCTTGCTATCGCGCATGTTGCCGCACTCGATGAACACCTTGGGAACCGTTGACAGATTGAGACCGCCCAGGTCCTTACGCGTGACGAGACCGCTGCCGTCGCCGATGTAGTTGGCGGGCGCGCTGCCCGTGACGCGACCGAAGTCGTCCGCGATCAGTTTCCCGAGGTCCCGCGAAGGGCCCACGACGGCACGGGTGTCGGCGGCGCCCGCGCGGACCGTGCCCGGCAGGATCACGTGGTAGCCGCGGTTGCCGGTCCCGGAGCCGTCGGCGTGGATCGACACGACCGCGTCGGCGTGCGCGGCGTTCCCGATCCGGGCCCGCTCGTCCACACAGGGGCCGTAGGGCCGGTCCCCGTCCTGGGTCAGCTTCACCGTAACCCCCTGCCGCTCCAACAGGGTGCGCAGCCGGTGCGCCACGTCCAGCGTGAACGCGGCCTCGCTGTAACCGGAGTTGGTGGACGTCCCCGTGGTGTCGCACTCCTTCCAGTTGGTGCCGATGTCCACCTTGCGGTTGATCTCGGCGGTGTGCTCGACGTTGGCCGGGTTGTGGCCCGGGTCGATGACGACGACCCGGCCCTCGAGGGAGCCGGCGCCGGCCGGGACGGAGGCCGTTCCGGACGGCGAGGCGGAGGCGCCGGGCTTCTCGCCGCCGCCACTGCCGGCGCCTGTACCGCCGGGGCCGCCCGAGGATGAGGTGCGGCTGCTCGACGCCGCCCCCGTCACCCGGTCCGGCCCGCCGTCCCCCGACCCGCCCAGCGCCTCGAAGGCCACCCACCCGAGCAGCGCGCCGGGCACCAGCGCGGCGAGCGCCACCACGAGGGGGCGGCGCAGCGGGGAGCGGCGGGGGTGCGGGGGATCGAGTTCCGGGCCTGCGTACGACACGCGTGCCACCCTAACGGGCCCGCCCCGAGCGGTCCGGGGGACGGTGGCCGCACGGACGGCGGCCGGCCTTCTTCCGGGGTGCTCCCAGCACGTCGGTCCTCCGGGTCACGCATCGGTCCTCCGGATCACCGGCCGAGGCCATGAGCGGTCAGGAAGGTTGCCTCACCTCGGGCAGGTTCCCGGCCGACGCGGGACCCGCCGTCGCCGGGGCCGTGCCGCGCGGCAGCCACGTCAGCATCAGCACCGCCCCCACGAGCAGCACCCCCGCCCCGGTACGGAACACCAGCGCGTAGCCCTCGGTCAGCGCCTGAGGCGTTCCGCGCCCGTTCGTGCGGGCCGCGGCGAGCGTCGACAGCACCGCGAGCCCCAGCGAACCGCCCATCGTGCGCGAGGTGTTGACCAGCCCGGACACCAGACCGGCCTCGCCCGGCGCGGTCCCCGAGGTGGCGATCGCGGCGAGCGGGGTCGACGACAGGCCCGCGCCCAGCATCATCAGCACGCCCGGCACCATGATCCCGGTGACATAGGCGCCGTGGGCGCTCAACGTCGACTGCCAGCCGTACCCGGCCGCCGCCACCAGCGCGCCCAGCGCGGCCGCGGCGCGGGCCCCGACCGCCCGCATGAGGCGGGGCGCGAGCTTGGAGCCGAGGACGATGGCCAGGGAGCTGGGCATCAGCGCGAGGCCGGCCTCCAGGGGGGTGTAGCCGAGCACGTTCTGCGCGTACAGCGTCATGAAGTACCACATGGAGAACATGGCCGAGCCGCACAGCAGCATCGCCACGTTCGCCGAGGACACCGCCCGCAGCCGCAGCAGCCCGAGCGGCATCAGCGGGGCCGCCGTCCGCGCCTCCACGACGCCGAAGAGCCCGATCAGCGCGACCCCGGCGGCCAGCGGCAGCAGCGTCGCGGGCGCGGTCCACCCGGCGGCCTCCGTCTGCGAGATGCCGTACGCCAGCGTGGCGAGCCCGGCCGTGACCAGCAGGGCGCCCGGCACATCGAGGCGCCGGCCGTCCCCGGCCCGGCTCTCGGGCATGCGGGCGAGGGCGCCGGCCAGGACGACCGCGCCGACCGGCACGTTGATCAGCAGCACCCAGCGCCACGACAGCAGATCCACCAGCACCCCGCCGACGAGCCCGCCCGCGGCACCGCCGCCCGCGCCCACCGCCGTCCACGTCGCGATCGCCCGGGCCCGCGCGGCGCCCTGCGGGACCGCGGCGGTGACGAGCGTCAGCGTCGACGGCGCCAGCACCGCCGCGCCCAGGCCCTGCACGGCCCGCGCGAGCAGCAGCTGTGCGTCGTCCCCGGCCAGCCCGCCGGCCAGCGAGGCCAGCGTGAACAGGGTGAGCCCGACGAGGAACATCCGCTTGCGCCCGTACAGGTCACCGGCCCGTCCGCCGAGCAGCATGAACCCGGCGAAGGCGATGGCGTACGCGTTCACCACCCACTGCAGGGCGGACGCGCTCATCCCCAGCTCGGCGCGCATCGACGGCAGCGCCACGTTGACGACGGACACGTCGAGGACGACCAGGAACTGGCCGGCGCAGGCGAGCGCGACGACGAGCCAGGCGGGGGAGGAGGGGGAGGAGGAGCGGCGGGAGGTACGGGTCGCTTCGGCCATGGACGTCATGGTGTCAACCGGCTTGCGTGCCTTCCATCGGAATTTCGGCCTACGACTCCGGTGGCCGTCCGCTGTCCGCACGCGTGGATCCCCCTCCTCAACAGGCGAATCGCTCTCGGTGTGACCCCTGCGTGTGTCCCTCTCGGCGTGTCCCCCTTCCGCATGAGACGGGCCCCTTCCCCAAGAGAAGGTCAAGGTTTCGTTAGGGTGCCAAAGCAACGGAATAGTTGCTCATGCATACAGGGTTCACCCTGCACGTATTCCGTACAGCCCCGCCGTACACAGCCGTACACACCCGCCGCACCACCCACCCAGGCCTGGAGGCCCCGCTCCATGACGCACACGCCGACCGACCAGCCCCGACGCGAAGCGAGCGGCGCCGTCGTTCCGGTGCTCGCCTTCGCGGGCATCGTGGTCGCGGTGATGCAGACCCTGCTCGTCCCGGTCATCAAGGACCTGCCGCAACTGCTGGACACCGCCCCCAGCGACGCCACCTGGGTCCTGACCTCGACCCTCCTGTCCGGCGCCGTCGCCACGCCGATCATGGGCCGCCTCGGCGACCTGTACGGCAAGCGGCGCATGCTCGTCGCCAGCCTCGCCGTGATGGTCGCCGGCGCGCTGCTCAGCGCGGTCACCAGCGAACTGCTCACGATGATCGCCGGCCGCACCCTCCAGGGCTTCGCGATGGGCGCGATCCCGCTCGGCATCGGCCTGATGCGCGACATGCTGCCCCGCGAGAGGCTCGGCTCGGCGATGGCGCTGATGAGCTCCTCGATCGGCGTCGGCGGCGGCCTCGCCCTGCCCGCCGCGGCCCTGGTCGCCCAGCACACCGACTGGCACGCCCTCTTCTACGGCGCCGCCGGCCTCGGCGCCCTCGCCATCGCCCTCACCCTGCTCGTCGTCCCCGAGTCCCCGGCCCGCGCCGAGGGCTCCTTCGACCTGCCCGGCGCGCTCGGCCTGTCCGCCGGCCTCGTCCTCTTCCTGCTGCCGATCACCAAGGGCAGCGACTGGGGCTGGACCTCCGGCACCACCCTCGGCCTGTTCGCCGCCTCCGCCGTCGTCCTCGTCCTGTGGGGCGTGATGGAGCTGCGGGTGTCGGCCCCGCTGGTGGACCTGCGCACCACGGCCCGCCCCGCCGTGCTCTTCACCAACCTCGCCTCGATCATGGTCGGCGTCAGCTTCTACGTCGTCTCCCTGGTCCTGCCGCAGCTGCTCCAGCTGCCGAAGAGCACCGGCTACGGCCTCGGCCAGTCGATGGTCGTCGCGGGCCTGCTCGTGGCGCCGCTCGGCCTGACGATGATGTTCACCGCGCCCGTCTACGCCCGCCTCTCCGCCAAGTACGGCCCCAAGGTCACCCTGATCCTCGGCCTGCTGGTCATCGCGATCGGCTACGGCGCCGGCCTCGGGCTGATGAGCGCCGCCTGGCAGAGCCTCGTCATCGCGGTCGTCCTCGGCGCCGGCATCGGCCTCGCCTACTCCTCCCTCCCCGCACTGATCGTCGGCGCGGTCCCCGCCTCGGAGACGGGTGCGGCCAACGGGCTCAACACCCTGATGCGCTCCATCGGCACGTCCGTCTCCAGCGCCGTCATCGGCATGGTGCTGGCCAACACCGCGAACACCGTGAACGGCGTCGCCGTCCCCACCATGCACGGCTTCCGGGTCTCCTTCCTGATCGCCACCGCCGCCGTCGCCGTGGGCCTGCTGCTGGCCCTCTTCCTGCCCAAGGCCGACCGCTCCCCGCAGCTGCACGCGAGCAGCGAGGAGGACGCCGACGGCACCCCGGTCGCCCGCGCCAGGGTCACCCTCATCGACCGCCGCGGCCGCCAGGCCGGCGCCGCCCTGTCCGCGGAGGACGGCAGCTACACCCTCACCGTCCCCGCCCAAGGCGCCTACGTCCTCGCCGCCCAGGCCACCGGCCACGGCCCGCTCGCCTCCGCCGCGACCCACGCCGGCGACGACCGGGCGGTGGACGTGGACCTGGCACTGCCGGGCGAGACGGTCACCGCCTGACACGCCCACCCGCGCCCTCCACACCCCCCGTCGTCCACCGGCGGGGGGCGTGGTGCACCATGGGCCGCCCAGACGTACGTACGACCGAGAGGGACCCATGACCGCGGCACCCAAGCCCGAGATCCTGGCCGCGTTCGAGGCCGCGAAGGGGTTCATGCCGGCCGACGAGGGGCTGGCGCTGTACGCGGCGGCCGCGGAGGCGGGCGGGCTCGGGCTGCCGCTGCTCGAGGTCGGCACCTACTGCGGGCGGTCCACGATCCTGCTCGCCGACGCGGCCCGCCAGGCCGGGGTCACCGCCCTCACCGTCGACCACCACCGCGGCAGCGAGGAGCAGCAGCCCGGCTGGGAGTACCACGACCCGGACACGGTCGATCCCGAGCTCGGACTGATGGACACCCTGCCCACCTTCCGCCGCGCCCTCCACCGGGCGGGCCTGGAGGAGCACGTCGTCGCCCTGGTCGGCCGCTCGCCCCAGGTGGCGACGGTCTGGGGCTCCCCGCTCGCCCTCGTCTTCATCGACGGCGGTCACACCGACGAGCACGCGAACGCCGACTACGAGGGCTGGGCCCCGCATGTCGCCGAGGGCGGGCTCCTCGTCATCCACGACGTCTTCCCGGATCCCGCCGACGAGTTCACCGGCCAGGCCCCCTACCGCGTCTACCTGCGCGCCCTCGCCTCCGGCGCCTTCACGGAGGTCTCGGACACCGGCTCGCTGCGGGTGCTGCGGCGCACCGGCCCGGGTCTCTAGGACCCCTCCCGGGCGGCGGCCCGGCGACGCCGGTGGACGGCCGCCAGGGCGACCGCCGCCAGGACGCCCGCGCCGATCGCGAACCAGGCGCCGGGCTGCCGGAAGGCGCGGTACGGCAGGGCCGGTGACGCCTCCAGCGGGATGGCGGCGACGTCGTTGCCGGGGGTGCGGTCGTACGGGTTGTAGGTGCGGATGGTGCCCTTCGCGCCCGGGACCCGCCGGTCGATGCGGATGTGGAAGTCGAGGGCGGTCGTCCCCCGGCCGTCCCGGGCCTCGTAGAACGGGTCGTACCCGATCGCGCAGACGAACGCCCCGCCGGTCCCGGCCGGCCGCTCGCACGCCCACGTCCCGCCGTCCCCCTCGAAGGAGTACGGGATGGAGGTGACCGTGGTGCCCTCCGGCGGGACCACCTCGAAGCGGCCCAGCGTCTCGGCGTCGGACGGCTCCCCGGGGCCCAGGTTGCGCACCCCGAGCCGCACCTTCACCGTGTCGCCGACCCGGCCCCGCACGGTCGCGGTCACCGGACGGTAGTCGGCCTGCACGGTGGTGGTGACGGCGACGCTGCCGCGGCTGTCGCCGAAACCCTCGCCGGGAACGGGGACCAGGGTGAGCGGGGCGCCCCTGCCGCGCACGGTGTGGCCGGCCGGCTTCTGCGGGGCCGCCGACCAGGTGTAGGTCACCTCACCGGTCAGCTCCCCGGGCGGCGTGACCGAGTAGACCAGCGGGGCGCTCGTGCGGTAGGCGGCGCCCGGCGCGGCCTGTGTGGGGAACGTGCACCACGCCGAGGTCGGCGCGGGCCCCGCGTAGGAGCAGTTGCTGTGCCGGGCCGTCAGCGTCATCCCGTCCGACACGTCGACCTGGAGGGCGACACCCTGCTTCGCCGGGAACCGGGAGTTGTTGGCGAACCTCGGTGTCAGCGTCGCGGCCCGGCCCGGCTCCAGCCCGCTCACGCCCTTCTCCGGGCCGGGCGCGTGCAGCGTCGGGCCGCCGACGGTCATGCGGGTGACGCCGGTGACGGGGGCCGCGTTGTCGGCGGTGGCGGTGTACGTCACCGTCCCGCTGTCGCCCGGCCGGATGCCGTCCACCCCGTGCAGCGTGAAGGGCGCGTTGGCCTCGCCGTCGCCGTTCTGGAGGTCGCCGTACACGCAGGTGAACACCGGACCGTCGCCCGTGCAGTTGCCGTAGCCGCCCTTGCTCGCCATGGCGACGCCCGCCAGCCCCGAGGCGTCCACGACGACCCTGACGTCGCGGGCCGGGCCCCCGCCGGGCACGACGGCGACCGGCACGACGAAGTCGCTGTTCGACGCCCCGGCGCCCTCGTCGGCGTTGTACATGACGAAGGTGGAGGGCGTCTGAAGCCGCAGCATGACCTGACCGGAGCCGTCGGCCGCGGCGGGCGCCACGGCCGCGGCGAGCACGGCGGCGAGACTCGACCCCAGGGCCGCCGCACGTCTGCCGATCCGTGTTCGTCGAAGCATCACGGCACTATGCCAGTGGGCCCGAGGGCCGTCACAGCCAGCCCTGTTGACGCGCCTCCCGCATCGCCTCCATGCGGTTGCGGGTGCCCGTCTTGCCGATGGCGGAGGAGAGGTAGTTGCGGACCGTCGACTCGGAGAGGTGGAGTGTGCCGGCGATGTCGGCGACGGTCGCACCGTCGGCGGAGGCCTTGAGGACGTCGCACTCGCGGGCCGTCAGCGGGTTCGGGCCGGCGCTGAGCGCGGCGGTGGCCAGGGCCGGGTCGACGACCGTCTCGCCGGTGAGCACCCGGCGGATCGCGGCCGCCAGCTCCTCCACGGGACCGTCCTTGACGAGGAAACCCGCGGCCCCGGCCTCCAGGGCCCGCCGCAGGTAGCCCGGCCGGCCGAAGGTGGTCAGGATCAGCACCCGGCAGTCGGGCACCTGGGCGCGCAGCTCGGCGGCGGCGTCCAGGCCGCTCATGCCGGGCAGCTCGATGTCGAGGAGTGCCACGTCCGGCCGGTGCGCGAGCGCCGCGTCCACGATCGCGTGCCCGTCGCCCACCTGCGCCACGACCTCGATGTCCGTCTCCATCCCCAGCAGTAAGGCCAGCGCCCCGCGCAGCATGCCCTGGTCCTCCGCGAGCAGCACCCTGACGGACTTGGCGCGACGGTGGTCGCGGGGCATCTCGTTCACGGGCCAAGCGTAGGTCCGGCGGCGACGGAGGGCGCCTGCCCGGACACCGCTTCCACCGGGCCGTACGACGACCCCGCCACGTCCGCCGGAAGCTCCGCCGTGACCGTGAAGCCCCCGCGCGGCCCCGGCCCCGCCGTCAGCCGGCCACCGGCCGCCGCGAGCCGCTCACGCAGACCGGTCAGACCGGTGCCGCCGGTGGAAGTGGGGGTGCCGGTGTGGGCGCTGCCGGCGGAGTGAGTGGGGGTGCCGGTGTGGGCGGTGCCGGCGGAGTGAGTGGGTCCGCCCACGCCCCCGGGACCGCCGGTGCGGTCGGTCGTACGCGTGCCGTTGTCCGTGATCGTCAGGTGTACTCGCTCCGCCGCCCCCGACACGGTGATCTCGCAGCGGGTGGCGTCGCTGTGGCGGACCACGTTGGTGACGGCCTCGCGTACCACCCAGCCCAGCAGGGCCGCCGTCTGTGGGGCGAGCGGTGGGCCCGACTGGTCGAAGACCGGCTCGACGCGCGCCGCCGTCAGCGCCGAGCGGGCCCGGTCCAGCTCGGTGGTGAGGCTGCCCTCGCGATAGCCGGTGACCGCCTCGCGGATCTCCGTCAGCGCCTGGCGGCCCACCGCCTCGATGTCCGTGATCTGCGCGAGGGCCGCGTCGACGTCGCGCGGGGCCAGCCGCCGGGCCGCCTCCGACTTCACCACGATCACCGACAGCGTGTGCCCGAGCAGGTCGTGCAGATCGCGGGAGAAGCGCAGCCGCTCCCGCTCCACCGCCTGCCGGGCCAGCTCCTCGCGGGCGGCCCGCAGATCCCGTACGGCCTCGGAGAGGGACAGGATCGCGGCCGTCACCATCGTCGAGATCCAGGTCGCGTAGGCGGTGTCCAGGCCGCTCCAGCCCTCGTGGAGGTAGGAGACCGCGCCCGCGACGACGGCCACGGCGGTGCCGAAGCCGCGCAGGTGCCGGCCGCGCAGGGCCGCGCCCGTCGCCAGGCCCAGCAGCGGGAAGAACAGCACCCAGTTGCCGCCGTAGGCCCCGGCGAGACCACAGGTCACCACGGCCATCAGGGCCAGGGCCACCCGGGTGGGCGCGGCCTCGCGGTGCCGCTCGGAGAAGGAGTGGAAGGCGACGTAGATGTAGAGGCTGTTGAAGGTCAGCAGGCCCAGAGCGCCGATCCACCAGTGGGGCGTCTCGCCCTGGAAGAGGTTGGAGAAGGCGCCCATCCCCAGCAGCAGCCACGGCAGCAGCGAGAAGCCGCTGGGCGGCGGTCCCGGGTTCTCCGGGAGCAACCCCGCATCGCGGGCGGCCCGGTAGTCGGCCTTGAAGCGCTCCTTGTTCGCCTGGTACGCGCGCTGGTACTCCCGCGCCTCCCGTACCGACGCGCGCCACGCCCGCCAGCGGCACGCCGGTCCGCGCCGCCATTGCCCGCGCGACCATCTCATGTCCCTGCCCCCGTACGTCTCTCGTCGCCCGCCCCTCGTGCCTGTCGGCTTCGACGTTAGGGCCAACGGACCGCCGTCCGGCAGGGGCGCCCGTACCGATCCCGGCGGGACAAATGTCATGGCCGGCCGGGACGCGTACGGGCGCCGCGAACCGTTTCTGACATACCGTCAGGAGTCTTCACAAGTACCGGGGCCTGGGCTATACAGAAGGTCGCCGCACTGGAACGCGTTCTAGAACAGGCGGGTTCCGCGGCCCCGTGACGACCTCGGTGCGGCCGACGGTGCGGACGACCGTACCGGGGTCTTACGCCTGTACCGCCACCGTCAGGAGCCCCATGCCCATCGACGCAGCCAAGGCGCTCGCCGCCGAACCCCGGTCCGGCGAGATCACCTGGGACCGCAAGGACGTCCTGCTCTACCACCTCGGCGTAGGCGCGGCCGCGAATCCTGACAAACACAGCCCCGCGACCGACCCCGACGAACTGCGCTACACCCTGGAGTCCCGGCTGCACGTCCTGCCGAGCTTCGCCACCGTCGCGGGCTCCGGCTCCCCCGGCGTGATCAGCGGACTGTCCATGCCCGGCGTCGACGTCGACCTCGCCCGCGTCCTGCACGGCGGCCAGTCGCTCACCCTGCACCGCCCGATCCCCGTCGAGGGCACCGCCACGGCCACCGGCCGGATCGCCGCCGTGTACGACAAGGGCAAGGCCGCCGTCCTCGTCATGCGCACCGAAGTCGCCGACGCCGACGGCCCGTTGTGGACCAACGACGCCCAGATCTTCGTACGGGGCGAAGGCGGCTGGGGCGGCGACCGGGGACCCTCCACCCGCCTCGCCGAACCGGTCGGCGACCCCGACAAGGTGCTCGAACGGCCGATCCGCGAGGACCAGGCCCTGCTCTACCGCCTTTCCGGCGACTGGAACCCGCTGCACGCCGACCCCGAGTTCGCCAAGCTCGCCGGCTTCGACCGGCCCATCCTGCACGGCCTGTGCACCTACGGGATCACCCTCAAGGCCGTCGTCGACACACTGCTCGACGGGGACGTGACCCGGGTGCGGTCGTACGCCACCCGCTTCGCCGGAGTCGTCCACCCTGGGGAGACCCTGCGCATCCGCCTGTGGCGGGGGGAGGGCTCCGTCCGGGCAGCGGTGAGCGCCGTCGAGCGTGATGACGCGCGGGTCCTCGCCGACACGATCGTCGAACACTCCTGATCACCCATCGCTCCGAACCACCGTCACTCCTGAACCAGCCGTCCCCCGAGGGGATTTGAGGGGAGCCGCACCATGCGCGCAGCCGTACTGCACGAGATCGGCCAGGACAAGCTGGAGGTCCTCGACGACGTCGAGGCGGTGGGCTTCGGCCCCGGCAGGGTCAGGATCCGGGTGCGCGCCACGGGGCTGTGCCACTCGGACCTGTCCGCGATGAGCGGGGTGCTGCCCCAGCCCGCGCCGTTCGTGCCCGGCCACGAGGGCGCGGGCGAGGTCCTGGAGGTGGGGGAGGGCGTCACCCGCGTCAAGCCCGGCGACCGGGTGGTGGTGTGCTGGCTGCCGGCCTGCGGCGCGTGCCCCGCCTGCAAGCGCGGACAGACCGAGCTGTGCCTGGCGGGGTTCATGAACGCGGGCACGCCCAACTTCAGGCGCCCCGGCGGGGACGTCTTCGGGTTCGCCGGCACCGGCACCTTCGCGGAGGAGGTCGTGGTCGACGCGGGCTGCGCGGTCCCGATCCCCGACGACGTGCCCTTCGACATCGCCGCGCTCATCGGATGCGGGGTGACGACGGGCCTGGGCGCCGCCCTCAACACCGCCGACATGGAGGCCGGTTCGTCCGTCGCCGTCATCGGCTGCGGAGGCGTGGGCGTGGCCGCGATCCAGGGCGCCCGGCTCAAGGGCGCCGCCGAGATCGTCGCCGTCGACCCGGTCGCCTCCCGCCGCGAGGCCGCCCTCAGGTTCGGCGCCACGAAGGCCGTCCCACCCGAGGAACTGGCCGACGCGAAGCAGCAGATCACGGGCGGTGAGGGCTTCGACTACGTCTTCGAGGTCGTCGGCCGCTCCACCACCGCCCGCACCGCCTACGAGACCACCCGGCGCGGCGGCACCCTCGTCGTCGTCGGCGCCGGCGCCCTGGACGACTTCCTCCAGCTCAACATGTTCGAGCTGTTCTTCGACGAGAAACGGATCCTGCCCTCGATGTACGGCGGCGGCGACGTCCTGCGCTCCTACGAGCGGACCATCGCCCTGTGGCGGGCCGGCCGGATCGACCTCGCGGGTCTGATCACGCACCGCGTCCCGCTCGCCGAGATCAACGAGGCGCTGGACCAGATGCGCACGGGGACGTCCCTGCGTACCTGCATAGAGATCTGAGGCCCCTCATGTCGCTGCCGCTGGAGGGGTATTCGGCGATCGTGACCGGCGCCGGACGCGGGCTCGGCCGGGCCGAGGCGCTGGAACTGGCCCGGCTGGGGGCCGCCGTCGTCGTCAACGACTACGGGCGGCCCGGCCGGGACGGCTCGGGCGAGACGTCCGCCGTCCCCGCCGAGGAGGTCGCACGCGAGATACGCTCGGCCGGCGGCACCGCGCTCGCCCACACCGGGGACGTGTCGGACTTCCCACAGGCCCGCGAACTCGTCGAGTCGGCGATCACGGAATTCGGCAAGCTGGACATCCTCGTCAACAACGCCGGCATCCTGCGCGACCGCATGGTCTTCTCCATGACGGAGGAGGAGTGGGACGCGGTGATCCGCGTCCACCTCAAGGGCCACTTCAACACCACCCGCTTCGCCGCCGCGCACTGGCGGGAGCGCTCGAAGGCGGCGGGCGGCCCGGTGTACGGGCGGATCGTGAACACCTCGTCGGAGGCGTTCCTGGCCGGCTCGGCGGGACAGCCCAACTACGCTGCGGCGAAAGGCGGAATCGTCGGCCTGACGACGTCCACCGCCCTCGCGCTCGCCAAGTACGGCGTCACCGCCAACGTCATCTGCCCGCGCGCCCGCACCCGCATGACCGAGGACGTCTTCGCCGGCCTCGGACGCCCCGAGGAGGGACTGGACCCGCTGGCCCCCGAGCACGTCGCCCCGCTCGTCGGCTACCTGGCCGCACCGGCCGCCGCACGGGTCAACGGGCAGCTGCTCGTCGTGCACGGCGGGATGGTCGCCGTCGTCGAACGGCCCCGCGTGCAGGCCAAGTTCGACAGCAAGCAGGAGACCTTCACATACGAGGAACTGGACGCCGTGCTCACCCCGCACTACGCGGAGCGGCCGGAGGGGGAGACGTTCGCGGCGGGGGAGGTGCTGGGGTTGCGGCGGGAGTAGGGGGGTGGGGATTCGGGGGCCGGGCCCTGGTCCCTGGCTCCGGCCCCTTGCCCTTGGTGGCCCTCAGGGCCGTACATGCGAAGGGGCCCCGCTCGTCCTCGCAGACGAACGGAGCCCCTCCCGCGTACCGTCAGGCAGCCGTCTCGGCCTTCTCCTCGACCAGCTTGTCGGCCGGCTTGCGGTGCCGGCCGCGAGGAGAGGACTCGCTGTCGTGGGACGAGACAGGACCCCGGTGACGGCCGTGACCGGCGGTCTCGGAGGAGTCGGCGGACAGCGGCTGCATCGTGCTTGCGTCGCTCATCGGAAGAGTTCACCCCGTCAAACATGATCTTTTACAGCGGCCGAGTTTATCCGGCGCACCTCGGGGCGGATCCAGGCGCCCACGCCAACCGCTGCTACTTCGTTACAAGCCGACCGAGGGGTGCCTGTTGGAGGGGGACGGGGCGGGGCGTGGCGGGTTCGTGGGATGCATGGGATTCGTGGAATTCGGGGGACTCCGGGGACTCCGCGGACTCCGGGGGTGGCGGGGGCATCCGAGTCCCCGGTTGTGGGGATTCCGAGGCGGACCGGGGAGCGGACGCCGGCGTTCTGACGTACGGCACGGTCACACGGGCCACCCCGCACGGCTCCGCCTTCGTCGAGTACGGCAGCCGCAGCACGCCGTCCTGCGTCCACAGGCCGCTGCCGCCCAGCCAGCCTTCGGGCGCGGCGAGCTGGTGCAGATACCGTTCTGCGGGGCGCCACACGCCGACCCAGCTGCCGAAGTCGCTGTCGATCCGCAGGGCCACCGCGCAGTTCTCGGGGACCAGGATTTGCCCCGGCTGGATCGCGAACGGCGTCAGAGCGCAGTCGGGGAGCCGCAGCGACTCCGGGAAACGCACCGGGAGCGTGCTGCCGAGGACGCCCCAGCCGAGCCGTGGCTCACCGGGTGAGGGCGCGTCCGAGCGGATGAGGAGCAGACCGCTGTCGGGGTCGGCGAGCAGCAGGCGGTCGTCGCTGTCGGCGGCGATCTGCAGGAGCGGGGAGATCTCACCGCCCCGCTCCAGATCCAGCACGATCGCCTTCGTCCGCCCGCCGGCCTCCTGGTCCAGCGCCAGCATGCGCCCCGTCCGGTCGAGCCAGACCCCGCCCGAGCAGCGGCCGGGGACCTCCGCGACGTGCTCCGGACCGAACGCCCCGCCCGCCACCAGCCACAGCGTCGTCGAGTGCCGGCCCACGGCGAGGGCGTAGGCGCGTTGCCCGCAGGGGGCCGGCGGGAGCAGGCGCAGACGGGTGCCCTCCGCCGGGCACTCGACCGCGCCCAGGGGGAGCTCGCCCGTGCCCGGACCGGTCGGATACAGCAGCGAGAAGGCGTGCCGTCCCTGCACCAGGCGGCGGATGAGGACACGGCCGTCCCCCATCGGGTGCACTTCCGTGCCGGGCTCCTCCGGCTGGTGGGCGGGCAGCGGTACGGCATACGGCTCCGGGCCGTCCAGGGTCCAGCGCTCCGGGAACCAGGACTCGCCCGCTCGCGCGAGGCGGGCGGCGTAGCTGCCGGCCGCGGTGATCACGCAGTCCGGGTACGGCGTACCGTCCTCGTCCTCGTCCTCCGCGGTGGGCTCGATCGCACAGACCGTCATCGTTCGGTCACCTCCGGCGACGAAGCTAGTTTTCCTACGCGAGGGCGGGGGGATCGGCGGGGCGGGGCTTCGCTCGTACGAGTGGCGCAGAAGCGATTCGCCTCCGGCGGTTGTTGTGGTTGTGCTGCTTTTGCCCACCCACCCGCCCGTCTCGGTTGGCCGAGAGGTGCCCCTCTCGGGCTGGGCCCCGCCTGCGGCGGGGGCCTGCGCCCTTTACGCCCTGGGGGCTTGCCGTCTCGGTTGGCGAGCAGATGGGGGGTGCGGGGGGCGGAGCCCGAGCTGGGGGTTTGGGCGAAGCCGCAGGCGGGTGCCTGTTTGCGACTGAGTCGGGAGCGAGTGCCTGGGTTCAGGGGGCGGAGCCCCCGCTGGGGTGTGGGGCGGAGCCCCGGGGTGGGGCTTCTTGGCCGACGGAGTCGGGTGGGTGGGTAAGTGCCTGGGGGTGAGGGGGCGGAGCCTCGCTGGGGTGTGGGGCGGACCTGGGGGTGCAGGGGCGGAGCCCCGCTGGGGTTGGGGCGGAGCCTCGGGGTGGGGCCTCTTGGCCGAGCGAGTCGGGCGGGTGGGTGGGGTGCAGGGGGTGGAGCCCCCGCTGGGGCTGGGGCGGAGCCTCGGGGTGGGGGCCTCTTGGCCGAGCGAGACGGGCGGGTGGGTGGGCGAGTGCCTCTTGGGTGTGGGGCGGAGCCTCGGGGTGGGGGCTTCTCGGCCGAGCGAGTCGGGCGGGTGGGTGGGCGAGCCCGCCCGGTATCCGCAGCGCAGCGCCTGTGCACTGCGCCATACCGGCCAGGTAGCCTTTCCCCGTGCCCCGTCTGTCTGAAGTCATCGCCGCGCTGGAGAACCTGTGGCCCGCCGAGCGGGCCGAGTCCTGGGACGCGGTCGGCACCGTCGTGGGCGATCCCGACCAGGACGTCGTCCGGGTGCTCTTCGCCGTCGACCCCGTTCAGGACATCGTCGACGAGGCGGTGAAGCTCGGCGCCGACCTGCTGGTCACCCACCATCCGCTGTACCTCCGGGGGACGACCACCGTCGCGGCCTCCACCTTCAAGGGCCGGGTCGTGCACAGCCTCATCAAGAACGACATCGCGCTGCACGTCGCCCACACCAACGCCGACACCGCCGACCCCGGCGTCAGCGACGCGCTGGCCGGCGCGCTCGACCTGCGGGTCGTGGGCCCTCTGGTCCCCGACCCCTCCGACCCCGACGGGCGCCGCGGGCTGGGGCGGATCTGCGAGTTGGATCATCCCCTCACCGTGCGTGAGTTGGCCGCGCGGGCCGCCGAGCGGCTGCCCGCCACCGCGCAGGGCATCCGCGTGGCCGGCGACCCGGAGGCGACGGTCCGCAGGGTCGCCGTCAGCGGCGGTTCCGGCGACAGCCTCTTCGACCACGTACGGGCGGCCGGCGTCGACGCCTTCCTCACCGCGGACCTGCGCCACCACCCGGCGTCCGAGGCCCGCGCCCACAGTCCTCTCGCGCTGCTCGACGCGGCGCACTGGGCCACCGAGTGGCCTTGGTGCGAGCTGGCCGCAGCCCAGCTCGACGAGATCTCCGACCGGAACGGATGGGGCCTGAGGGTCCACGTCTCCAAGACGGTCACCGACCCCTGGACCAGCCACTCCCCGTCCTCCCCTTCACCTGGAGCCCCCAACTGAACGCCGCGCCCGCCGACCAGATCCGACTCCTCGACGTCCAGGCCCTCGACGTCCGCCTTCAGCAGCTGGCGCACAGGCGGAGGTCGCTGCCCGAGCACGCCGAGATCGAGTCGCTGACGAAGGACCTCACGCAGGTGCGCGACCTCCTGGTGGCCGCGCAGACCGAGGAGAGCGACTGCGCCCGCGAGCAGACCAAGGCCGAGCAGGACGTCGACCAGGTGCGTCAGCGCGCCGCCCGCGACCAGCAGCGGCTCGACTCGGGTGCCGTCACCTCCCCGAAGGACCTGGAGAACCTCCAGAAGGAGATCGTCTCCCTCGCCAAGCGCCAGGGCGACCTCGAGGACGTCGTCCTGGAGGTCATGGAGCGTCGTGAGGCCGCGCAGGAGCGGGTCGCCGAGCTGACCGAGCGGGTCGGCTCCGTGCAGACGAAGATCGACGACGCGACCGCCCGCCGGGACGCCGCCTTCGAGGAGATCGACGGCGAGGCCGCCTCGGTCACCAAGGAGCGCGAGGTCATCGCCGGCTCCGTCCCGGCCGATCTGCTCAAGCTCTACGACAAGCTGCGCGAGCAGCAGGGCGGCATCGGCGCCGCCAAGCTCTACCAGCGCACCTGCCAGGGCTGCCGCCAGGAGCTCGCCATCACCGAGCTCAACGAGATCCGCACGGCCGCGCCCGACACCGTCGTACGGTGCGAGAACTGCCGGCGCATCCTGGTCCGTACGTCCGAGTCCGGTCTGTAGTCGGTAAGGGGCGCGTGACGTGCGGGAGTTCATCGTCGAGGCCGACGGCGGTTCCCGGGGCAACCCGGGGCCCGCGGGCTACGGCAGCGTGGTGATCGACGCGGCGACGGGGGAGACCCTTGTCGAGCGCGCCGAGTACATCGGTGTCGCCACGAACAACGTGGCCGAGTACCGGGGACTGCTGGCCGGCCTGCGCGCCGCCCGTGAACTGGACCCGTCCGCCACCGTCCGTGTCCGGATGGACTCCAAGCTCGTCATCGAGCAGATGTCGGGCCGCTGGAAGATCAAGCACCCCGACATGAAGCCGCTGGCCACGGAGGCGGCCCGGATCCTGCCGCCCGGTCAGGTCACCTACGAGTGGATCCCCCGGGAGCGCAACAAGCACGCCGACCGTCTGGCCAACGAGGCGATGGACGCGGGCAAGCGGGGGGAGCAGTGGGACGCCGGGGCGTCCCGTGCCGCCCTGGAGGCCTCCGCCTCGACGCGGGCGGTTCCCGAACCTGCGGGACCGCCCGGAGACGCGGCCGCGGGCGCGGCCAAGGCCCGCGAGGCGCTGGCCCAGGGCCGTTCGTCCACTGCCACGGCCACCGCGGCAACCACCTCGGCCACGTCGGCGACAGCCGCCACCCCCACCCCCTCCGGTACGAAGGCCGACGCCGACCAGCGCGCCGCCCGCACCGTCGCCACCTCCACCACCTCGCAACAGTCCGCCGCCACCCCCACCCCCACCGCCTCGCAGCAGTCCGTCGGCTGGTCCTCCGCGCCCGATCTCGGCGCCCCCGCCACCTTCGTCCTGCTCCGGCACGGTGAGACCCCCCTCACCCCCGAGAAACGCTTCTCCGGCAGCGGCGGCACCGATCCCTCCCTCTCCGACGCCGGCCGGGAGCAGGCCGAGCGGGTGGCCGCCGCCCTCGCCCGGCGCGGCACCATCCAGCACATCCTGGCCTCCCCGCTCGCCCGGACCCGGGAGACCGCCGGCGCCGTCGCGGCCCGTCTGGGGCTCGCGGTCACCGTCGACGACGGTCTGCGCGAGACCGACTTCGGCGCCTGGGAGGGACTGACCTTCGGCGAGGTCCGCGAGCGCTACCCCGACGACCTGAACGCCTGGCTCGCCGACCCGGAGGCCGAACCCACCGGCGGCGGCGAGAGCTTCGCTGCGACCGCCACCCGTATCGCCGCCACCCGCGACAAGCTGGTCGCGGCCTACGCGGGCCGCACGGTCCTGCTGGTCACCCACGTCACCCCGATCAAGACCCTGGTACGGCTCGCCCTGGGCGCCCCGCCCGAGTCCCTGTTCCGCATGGAGCTGTCGGCGGCCTCGCTGTCGGTCGTGGCGTACTACGCGGACGGCAACGCCAGCGTCCGCCTCCTCAACGACACGTCCCACCTGCGCCCGTAGCACCGGTGAGGCGCGAGGCGGCCCGCGCCAGCTCCTCGATCCGCCCCCAGTCCCGGGCCGCCACCGCGTTCCCGGGAACCATCCAACTCCCGCCCACACACCTGACGTTGGGCAGCGCCAGGTACTCCGCCGCGTTGTCCGGGCCGATCCCGCCCGTCGGGCAGAACCGGGCCTGCGGCAACGGCCCGGCCAGCGACCGCAGATACGCCGTACCGCCCGCCGCCTCCGCCGGGAAGAACTTCATCTCCCGCACCCCGCGTTCCAGCAGTGCCACCACCTCCGAGGCGGTCGACACCCCGGGCAGGAAAGGCACCCCGGACGCCCGCATCGCCGCCAGCAGCGCGTCCGTCCAGCCCGGGCTCACCAGGAACCGCGCTCCGGCCGCCCGGCACTGCGCCACCTGCTCCGGCGTGATCACCGTTCCCGCCCCGACCACCGCCTCCGGCACCGCCCCGGCGATCTCGCGGATCGCGGCCGGCGCGGCGGGCGTGCGCAGCGTCACCTCGATCGCCGGCAACCCGCCCGCGACCAGCGCCCGCGCCAGCGGTACGGCGTCGGCGGCGTCCGCCACGACCACGACGGGCACGACGGGCGCCAGATCCAGTACGGAGGCAGCCGAAGGGGAGGGCAGGGGCGAGGTCATGCGCCTCATCCTGCCCGCGCACTGCACAGTACGCAAAGCTCATTGCGCATGATGCAACGACGCCGACCCGGTGCTACTCCCAGCCAGGGCTCACCGACCCGCGGCGGCCCGTGGCCTCCGCCTCCCGCCTCAGTGGACCTCCTCCACCAGCACGTCCAGCGTCCACGCAGCCCCCGCCCGCGCCGGAGCCTTCTCCTCCACCACGTAACCCAGGTCCCGCAGCGCGACCACCAGCTCGGCCGGGTCCTTGGGGGCGATCCCGGCCGTCAGCAGGCTGCGGACGATCCGCCCCTTCGTCGCCTTGTTGAAGTGGCTGACCACCTTGCGGGTCGGCGCGTGCAGCACCCGCACGCCCGCCGTCCGCCCGGCGACCTCGCCCTTCGGCTTCCACGCCGCCGCGTACGCCGCCGACCGCAGGTCCAGCACCAGCCCGTCCCCGGCCACCTCGGGCAGCACGGCCGCCATCGGCGCCCGCCAGTGCGCGCCCAGCGCCCCGAGCCCCGGCAGCTTCACCCCCATCGAGCAGCGGTACGAGGGGATGCGGTCCGTGACCCGGACGGCGCCCCAAAGGCCGGAGAAGACCAGCAACGACCGTGCGGCACGCCGCTTCGCGGCCGCGTCCAGCGAGGCCAGGCCGAGAGCGTCGTACAGCACGCCCGTGTAGATCTCCCCGGCCGGCCGCGCCCCCGCCGTGCGCAGTCCGGCGTTCTTGGCGATCTCGCCACGCAGCCCCTCGCTCAGCCCCAGCACCTCGCGCGCCTTCTCCTCGTCGCTCGCGCACAGCTCGACCAGCTCGGCGAGGACGGCCTCACGGGCGGCGGCGAGCCCCGGCAGGGACAGCGACTCCGGCTTCAGCGGGGCGCCACGGCCGGAGGCCGCCTTTCCTTCGGACGGGGGCAGCAGGACGAGCACGGACGTTTCTCCTTCGATTGGGCTCCGCGTCAGCGTACGGGGTGCCACGAAACCGCCCGCGCCCACGCGGCCTCACCGCCCACGCCGCCTCACGGCCCCCACCGCCCTCACGGCCTACGCGGCCCTCAGGGCCCTCACGGCCTACGCGACCCTCAGGGCCCTCAGGGCCTACGCGGCCCTCACCGCCTACGCGGCCCTCACGGCCTCGCGGCCTGTATGGCCTGGACGAGCTCCCGCGCCTCGTCCGCCTGAAGGCGCACCACGCCCACCTCCCGGCGTCGGCCGAGGAAGGTGAAGTGGGGGACCGGCTCGGTCAGTTCGAGGGTGACGGAGGTCTGCGAGCCGACGGGGAGGTCCAGCTCGCCGTCGGCGCGCTCGTGCGTGGAGCGCGGCTCGTGCCGTACGGTCGCGATCCGCTCCAGAGGGATGCGCAGGTCGACGTGGGCGGCATGACGGACGCGCAGGGCGTCGCCGTGCAGCACGTGGGGGCGGACCTGCCAGGCCGCGTACAGGCCGGCCACGAAGAGCACCGTATAGATGTCCAGGACGAGCACCACGGCGTGCGCGGTCGGCCAGTCGCGCAGCAGCACGGACATGGTGAACGACTCGATCACGCACACGAACACGAACCCGCCCATC
This sequence comes from Streptomyces aurantiaciflavus, assembly GCF_049808595.1. Classification (NCBI taxonomy): domain Bacteria; kingdom Bacillati; phylum Actinomycetota; class Actinomycetes; order Kitasatosporales; family Streptomycetaceae; genus Streptomyces; species Streptomyces aurantiaciflavus. The sequence goes on from NZ_JBNCAQ010000003.1 coordinate 245,551, forward strand.
ACCGCCCCCTGCCCCCGCGCGTACCCGAACGCCCGTCCGTCGCCCACCCCGTGCCGCCGCCGGCCCGCCCACAGCAGCAGGCTCACCAGCAGCCGTATTTCATGCCGGGCGAGTGTGTACGCGAGTCTCACCGTGCCCCCTTCTCATCGGTCGGTCTCATCGGTCGTCGTCGGTTCTGGTCGGTTCTCGTCGGTCAGGATCCGCAGCACCCGGCGCATCGCCTCGGCCTGGGCCGGTGCGAAGTCGGCGTAGAAGGCGCGCAGGAAACTGCCGTCGTGATCAATTGTCGCCTTCGGAAGCATCTCTCGCGGGATGCTGGCGACGAGCGAGCGGGCGGCCTCCTCCACGCGCGGATCGTCCGGGTCGGCGTCGGCGAGCCAGTCCAGCAGCGCGTACGCCTCCTGGGCCCGCGCCAGGGCGTCGGGCGACCCGAGGGTGCTGTTCAGCGCGGTCAGCAGCCGCTCGCGCGCCTCCGGGGGCGCCGCCGTGTCCAGCAGCGCGAGCACCTCGCGGTCCTTGGCGGCCATGGGGGAGTCGGAGGCGGGGAGCCCCGCGAACAGGGTGGCCAGCTCGGGCGAGACCGGCCCCTCGGCGGGCAGCTCGTCCGCCTCCAGCAGTGCCCGCAGCCGGGCCCGGCGCTCCCGGATGGCTTCCTCCTGCCGGGCCAGGTCCTCGTCCAGCTCGGTCAGCACCTCGACCAGGTCCTTCCCCGCGTCGTCCGCGAGTACGTCCCGCACCTCCGCGAGCCCCAGCCCCAGCTCCGTCAACCGCCGTATCCGGGCCAGCACGACCGCGTGCCGCAGCGTGTAGTCCCGATACCCGTTGGCCCGCCGCTCCGGCTCGGGCAGCAGCCCCAGATGGTGGTAGTGCCGGACGGTCCGCGTGGTGACGCCGACGGCCTCGGCGAGTTCTCCGATCCGCATGCCCTCAGTAGAGACGTTGACGTCGCGGCAGGGTCAAGCGGGCGGCGTCCTGACGGTAGCGGTGATCGTGTGCCACGATCGAGGGAACGGTTCCCGATCTCACGGACAGGTGATCCGGCGATGTCCGAGTCTGGCGAGCGACCGAAGGAGGGGCGTGACATGACTGCCATGGCCCATGAGCCGCTCACGCAGGAAGAAGTCCTGCTGGAGGGCTTTCTCGCCCTGGACACCCCGGAAGGCTTCCGGGCGGAGCTCGTCGAGGGGGAGATCGTTGTGACACCGCCGCCGGACGGGGAGCACGAGAAGTACATCAGCCGGATCGTGAGGCAGGTGATCAAGAGGTCCGGAACCGATATGGACTTCTCCGCGAACAAGGGGCTGAGGCTGGAGAGCGGAGGGGCCTACCCCAAGAACCACGTCGTCCCGGACGCCACTTTCGCGCCCCTCGACCTCGACCTCTTCGGGAGCGCCGGCTCCTGGATGCCCTGTCGCGGTGTCGCCATGGTGTTGGAGGTGACGTCCTCAAAACCCCAGGCGGATCGCGAGGCCAAACGCCGCTGCTACGCCCGTGGAGGCATCCCCCTCTACCTGTTGGCGGACCGAGAGACGTCGCAGGTCACCCTTTTCAGCGCCCCCGAGAACGACGACTACCGCGAGCACCGCACCCTCCCCTTTGGCAAGCCGCTCACTCTCCCCGAGCCCTTCGCCTTCGACCTGGAGACCGCCGACTTCCTCTGAGCCGTCGCCCGGTACCATGGTCGACACGGCAGACGAGCCGGGCGGACGGCCGCGTGAAGTACCCCCAGGGGGCTTCCCGAGGAACGTCCGGGCTCCACAGGGCAGGGTGGTGGCTAACGGCCACCCGGGGTGACCCGCGGGACAGTGCCACAGAAAACAGACCGCCGGGGACCTCGGTCCTCGGTAAGGGTGAAACGGCGGTGTAAGAGACCACCAGTGCCCAGGGTGACCTGGGCAGCTAGGTAAACCCCACCCGGAGCAAGGTCAAAAGGAAACACCCCGGTGTTTCTGCGCGGACGTTCGAGGGCTGCCCGCCCGAGTCCGCGGGTAGACCGCACGAGGCCGGCGGCAACGCCGGTCCTAGATGGATGGCCGTCTCCCCGGCCGCCGCGAGGCGACCGGGTGACAGAACCCGGCGTACAGCCCGACTCGTCTGCCGCACCCACCCGTCGCCCGCAGTTCGGCCCCCCGTCACCCCGTCTCCCTACCGTGCGCGCCATGAGAAGAATCTCGATCATGGTCACCGCCGCGGCGCTGACCCTCGGTCTCGCCGCCGCGCCCGCGGTGGCCGAGCGGGCGCCCGCCGGGTTCGGGCAGGCCACGCTGACCGGCTTCGCGGCGCTGCCGGCCACCACCTTCGTGCCGGGCAGTGAGGCGTCCGGGTCGGCGATCGGGGCGGGGCCGTTCAACGGGGTCGCCGTGCCCTTCGCCGACCAGCCCGTCCAGGGCTTCAGCGGGGTCGTCAACCGGCACGACGGCACGTACGACGTGCTGTCCGACAACGGCTACGGCACCAAGGCCAACAGCGCCGACTTCCTGCTGCGCGTGCACCGCGTCGAGCCGGACACCCGCACCGGGAAGGTCACCGTGCTGGGCGGGTTCAACCTCAGCGACCCCGACCGCAAGGTGCCGTTCGCGCTGACCCGCGCCGACCGGGTGCTCACCGGCGCCGACTTCGACGTCGAGTCGATCGTGCGGGTGGCGGACGGGACGTACTGGATGGGCGACGAGTTCGGCCCGTTCCTGCTGCACTTCTCCGCCACCGGGCGGCTCCTCCAGGCCCCCGTCCCGCTGACGGGCGTGCAGGCGCCCGAGAACCCGTACCTGAACGGCGCCCAGCCCACCCTGCCCAGCAGCAAGGGTTTCGAGGGCCTCGTGCGCGGCGTCGACGGACGCCACCTCTACCCGCTCACGGAGGGCACCGTCGCCGGTGACACCCCCGGCGACCTGCGCTTCAGCGAGTTCGACCTGCGCAAGGGCCGCTACACCGGCAAGCGGTTCGTCTACCGCCTCGAGTCCACCTCGAACGCCATCGGCGACGCCATCGCCGTCGACAAGCACCGCTTCCTCGTCGTCGAGCGCGACGGCGGGCAGGGCGACACCGCCAAGTTCAAGCGGATCTACCTCGTCGACACCCGCGACCGTGACGACGACGGCCTCGTCGACAAGACCCTGGTCGCCGATCTGCTGGATCTCGCCAACCCCAAGGGGCTGGGCGGCTTCGGTACGACCTTCCGCTTCCCGTTCCAGACCATCGAGGACCTCGCCCTCCTCGACGACCGCACGGTCGTGGTCCTGAACGACAACAACTTCCCCTTCTCCAGCGGCCGCACCCCGGGCGAGCCGGACGACAACGAGTTCATCACCGTACGGCTGTCCGCCCCGCTGCACGCGGACAGGCGGGCGCTGCGCTGACCACGCGCCCGGGTGTCACGGGGCGGTCGTGCCCAGCGACCGCTCCGCCACCCGGGCCAGATGGCGCCCGAAGACCTCCCGCGCTTCGGGCGTCAGCGTCCGCAGCGCCACCAGCGCCGTGATCACGACGTCGCACAGCTTGGACTCGACGTCCTCCCAGGTGTGGCTGGCGCCCTTGCGGGGGTTCTGGCCGGTCACGCCGATCACCGCCTGGGCCACCTCGCCGACCTCCTCCGACAGCTTCAGCACGCGCAGCAGGAGGGCCTCCCGGCCGCGCCCGCCGTCGGCCGGCTGATCGGCGTCGAGCCAGGTCCACAGGGCGTCGACGGTCTCCCAGAGGTCGGTGGGCGCCGAGGTGGACCGGGCCCGCGTGTCTCGACGGTGGCTGTCGCTCATGGGCGCAGCCTGCCACGGCGGCCACCCCTCGAACAGCCGGAGGCCGTACCAAACCGGCACCGAGCCCACTGGCGCCCATCGGCGCCCACCGAGCCCACCGCCGCCGACCGAGCCCACCGGTGCTCACCGAGCACATCGGCGCTCACCACGCCCAACGGCGCTCACCGAGCCCACCGGCGCTACTCCTCGAACAGCGCCTCCTGCTCGCCTTCCTCCCGCTTGCGCAGCCGCTTGTTGCGCAGGCCCACGATCACGGTGGTGGCCGCCGCCGTCACGCCCAGCGCCGCCGGGACCATCCAGCCCCGGTTGACCGTGTGGCCGAGGGCGTGGTCCAGGGAGAGGCGGCCGGGGCCGGCGATGGCGAGGGCCGCACCGGTCAGGCCGAGGGAGGCCGCGTACTCGTAGCCGCCGCTCTGCGCGAAGAAGCCGTTGGGTACGTGCACCGCGGACGCGCCCGCCATCGCGCCGGCCGCCGCCGCGCCCGCCGCCGGGGTGGCCAGGCCCAGTGCCAGCAGCGTGCCGCCGCCGGCCTCCGCCAGGCCCGAGGCCGTCGCGCTCGCCTTGCCGGGCGCGTAGCCGACGGACTCCATGTACTGGCCGGTCCCCTCCAGACCGTGGCCGCCGAACCAGCCGAACAGTTTCTGCGTGCCGTGTGCCACCAGGACTCCTCCGGTGCCCAGCCGAAGCAGCAGCAGCCCCAGATCACGTCGGTCGTAACAGGTCACGGTGACTCCCTGGACAGACAAACAGGCGAACAGGCGAACAAATGAACGAGCCGACAGATGAGCGGCGGCGGACAACAGGAACACCCCACGCGTTTCCACCGTCGCACTCCTCACACCCGGTGGGCCTGTCCTGCGCGCCGTTCGGGTGGCCGGCGCCGGGGATCGGGTGCGGTCTTCAGCCCGGGGTCGGGTGTGGTCTTCAGGGGTCCGGTGGCGGGCCGCGGGCCGCGGTGTGACGCTGACTGGCATGACGATTCAGCCAGCCAAACTCACCGATCCGGCCGTCCGGGCCTTCGTCTCCGCCGTCAACGCCCATGACCGGGAGGCCTTCCTGAGCCTCCTCACGCCGGACGCGACCATGGCGGACGACGGCTCGGACCGCGACCTCGCCGAGTGGATCGACCGGGAGATCTTCTCCTCCCACGGCCACATGGAGGTCGACAACGAGTCGAACGGCGGCCGTGTCCTCCTCGCCCGCTACAGCAACGACACCTGGGGCGAGATGCGCACCAAGTGGCGGTTCGTCGTCGAGGACGACGGGCGGATCTCACGATTCGAGACCGGGCAGGCGTAGAAGCCGTAAAAGCCGGTACGGCCCTTGCCTTCGTGTGCACTCCAACTCCTAGCGTGCACGGCCATGGAGATCACCGGCACAACCTCGGACACCATCCACGGGACCACGGAGACCGCCCCCAGGATCCTGGGGCGCAGCGGCATGCGCGTCAGCCCGCTCGGCTTCGGATGCTGGGCCATCGGCGGGGAGTGGCAGGACGCGGCCGGACAGCCGCTCGGCTGGGGAAGGGTCGACGACGAGGAGTCCGTACGGGCGATCCACCGGGCCCTCGACCTCGGTGTCACCTTCTTCGACACCGCCGACGTCTACGGCGCCGGGCACAGCGAGCGGGTCCTCGGCCGCGCCCTCGGCAGGCGGCGGGACGAGGTCGTCGTCGCGACCAAGTGGGGCAACCTCTTCGACGAGGGCACCCGGACGCTGTACGGGCAGGACGCCTCCACCGAGCACGCGCGCGCCGCGCTCACCGCCTCCCTCGACCGGCTCGGCACCGATCACGTCGACCTGTACCAGCTGCACCTCTCCGACGCCCACCCCGAGCACGCGGCCGAACTGCGTGACCTGTGCGAGGAGTTCGTACGGGAAGGGCTCGTGCGCGCCTACGCCTGGAGCACCGACGACCCCGCGCGCGCCGCCGTGTTCGCCGAGGGGGAGCACTGTGCGGGCGTCCAGCACGCGGTCAACGTGCTGCAGGACGCGCCCGAGATGCTCGCGCTGTGCGACGAGCTGAGCCTCGCCAGCATCAACCGCAGTCCGCTGGCCATGGGGCTGCTGGCCGGGAAGCGCCGGGACCGGCAGCCCCTGGAGGCCGGTGACATCCGCAGTCGTCCGCCGGCCTGGCTGAAGGGGTTCGCCGACGGGTCCGGGGCCGACCCCGAGTGGCTCGGCCGGGTCGACGCCCTCAGGGACGTCCTCACCAGCGGCGGCCGTACGCTCGCCCAGGGCGCGCTCGCCTGGCTGTGGGCGCGCAGTCCGCGGACCGTGCCGATCCCCGGGTTCCGCTCGGTCGCGCAGGCCGAGGAGAACGCGGGCGCGATCGGGAAAGGGCCGCTCACCGCGAGGCAGTTGGCCGAGGTGGACGTGATACTCGGGCGGTGAGCGGCGGGTGCTCGCGCCGCAGGCCCTGCGCGGTGCACGGCAGCCGTTCCACGGTCCGGTGCGCACCTCGCGGTCCCACGCGAGGTCCACCCCCATCCGGTGCCGTGGAACGGCTGCCGTCCTCCCCCATCGGTGCGGTCTGCGGAAGCCCGGCATTCCAACTGTGAAGCTTGTGTGGAGGGTGGGACGAGCATAAGCCTCCGACCGGCGATGATGGTCCGGAAGTCTGTATTCCGTTTGTGTAGGTTGAGCGTTCAGCCACGTCCCACGTACGGCATCGCCGTCGCCAGAACCGTCGCGAACTGCACGTTCGCCTCCAACGGCAGTTCCGCCATGTGCCGCACCGTGCGCGCCACATCGGCGACGTCCATCACCGGCTCCGGCGCGATCTCACCGCCGGCCTGCAGCGCACCCGTCCGCATCCGCGCCGTCATGTCGGTCGCCGCGTTGCCGATGTCGATCTGCCCCACCGCGATGCCGTACGGCCGCCCGTCCAGCGAAAGGGACTTGGTGAGGCCGGTGAGGGCGTGCTTGGTCGCCGTGTAGGCGACGGAGTGCGGGCGGGGCGTGTGCGCGGAGATCGAGCCGTTGTTGATGATCCGTCCGCCCCGCGGCCGCTGCTCCTTCATCTGCCGGTACGCCGCCTGCGCGCACAGGAACGCCCCGTTGAGGTTGGTGTCCACCACCTGCCGCCAGGCGTCGTAAGGCAGGTCCTCGACGGGCACGTCACGAGGACCGTTCGTCCCCGCGTTGTTGAACAGCAGGTCCACCCGCCCGAACCGGTCCCGCACGGCCGCGAAGAGGGCCGCCACGTCGTCCGGGCGTGAGACATCCGTCCGTACGGCGAGACGCGCGGCCTCGGGAACGAGTGCGGCCGTCTCCTCCAGGGGCTCGGTGCGGCGGCCGGCCAGGGCCACCGACCAGCCCGCGCGCAGCAGTTCCACGGCCACCGCGCGGCCGATACCGGAACCGGCGCCGGTGACCACGGCGATCCTCGCCTGCTCGGAAGTGTGCTTGGCATTCATGGGGTCGCAGCGTACGGGGGCGCGACGTGTGGGCCGCCCGCGTCGTGCGCGGCCGGAGCGTGCGGGGCCGCCTCCGTAGGGGGCCGCAGTCTGTGCGGCCGCCCCCGTGTGCGGTCGCAGCCTGTGTGGCCTCAGCCTGTGGGGCCGCCTTCGCGGCGGGCCCGTCATGCGGAACTTGTCCGTCCGTCATCCAGCTGTTGTGTACGCGCCAACCCTAGGTCGTTCCCGGGTCGTCCCCGGCCACTCCAATGCCTCCTGCAGCCATCGTCAGGGGAGGACCGGAATGACACCCGCAGCGCACCAGTCCCAGCACGCCCCCGAACTCCGCGACGCCGCCCGGAACATCGGGCGCCGCCGCTTCCTCACCGTCACCGGCGCGGCCGCCGCGCTCGCCTTCGCGGTCAACCTCCCGGCGGCCGGCACCGCGGCCGCCGCCGAACTCGCCCCCGCGCAGATCACCGACAACCCCTTCACCCTCGGCGTCGCCTCCGGCGACCCGCTGCCCGGCTCGGTGCTCCTGTGGACGCGCCTCGCGCCCGCCCCGTACCAGCCCGACGGCGGCCTGCCCGCACAACGCGTCTCGGTGCGCTGGGAGTTGGCCCGTGACGAGACGTTCCGGCGAGTCGTCAGACGCGGCACCGCGACCGCCCACCCCGAGTTCCACCACACCGTCCACGTCGAGGTTCCCCATCTCGAACCCGACCGCGTTCTCTACTACCGTTTCCGCGTGGGCAGTTGGATCAGCCCGACCGGCCGCACCCGCACCGCGCCCGCCACCCGCTCCCGGGCGGCGGAACTCACCCTCGCCGCGGTCTCCTGCCAGGCGTACGCCGACGGCTACTACACCCCGTACGGCCACCTCGCCCAGGACGACGTCGACGTGGTCTTCCACCTCGGGGACTACCTGTACGAGTACGCGATCAACTCCGTCGGCAACAACCGCAACTACACCGACCGCACACTCCCCGACCTCTTCAACCGGGAGACGGTGACCCTGGAGGACTACCGCCTGCGGTACGCCCTCTACAAGTCCGACCCCGACCTGATGGCCGCGCACGCCGCCCACCCCTTCGTCGTCACCTGGGACGACCACGAGACCGAGAACAACTACGCCGACGACACCCCCGAGAACAACGTGCCGCCGGAGGAGTTCCTGCTGCGCCGCGCCTCCGCCTACCGCGCGTACTGGGAGAACCAGCCGCTGCGCCGCCCCCAGCTCCCCGAGGGCCCCGACATGCGGCTGTACCGCCGCCTGCACTGGGGCAGCCTCGCCCAGTTCGACGTCCTCGACACCCGCCAGTACCGCTCCGACCAGGCCTACGGCGACGGCGCCCAGCTCCCCGGCCCGGACATCGACGACCCTTCGCGCACGATGACCGGTCAGACGCAGGAGCGATGGCTCCTCGACGGCTGGCGCGCCTCCCGGGCGCTGTGGAACGTCGTACCGCAGCAGGTCACCTTCTCCCAGCGCAAGCTCGACCTCAACCCGGTCGCGAAGCTGTCGATGGACGCCTGGGACGGCTACCGCGCCTCCCGCCGCCGCGTCCTCGACGGCGCGAAGGCCGCCGGCGTCGACAACCTGATGGTCCTCACCGGCGACGTGCACGTCGGGTACGCCTTCGACATCAAGGACGACTTCGACGACCCGGCGTCGCGCACGCTCGGCACGGAGATCGTCGCCACCTCGATCGCGAGCGGGCGCAACGGCTCCGAGAAGCCCGCGAACTGGAACACCTACATGACCGCCAACCCGCACCTGAAGTTCTACGACGGGCGGCGCGGCTACGTCACCGTCTCGCTCGGGCGCGACCACGCTCGGGCCGACTTCAAGACGGTGCCGTACGTCACCACGCCCGGCGCGCCGATCACTACGGCCGCGTCCTTTGTGACGGAGGTCGGGGAGCCGGGGCTCAGGCCGGTCTGATCACACCGGCGGGCGCACAAGCCTTTCCGGCGGTTCGCCAGGGGCCGGCCGGCGGTTCGCTAGAGGCCGGCCGGCGGCCAGGGGTCGCCCCAGTCGGCGTCCCTGGCCGCCTTGTACAGGTCGCCGTGGCGCTTCGTCACCGTCGTCCGGTCCAGTCGCTCCTCGGCCTCGCACAGGTCGAGGAGCACCTGGCCCTTGCGGATCTGCGGCCGCCGGACCACCCGGGAGGGGGCCGGGGTGACCGGGAAGCGGGCGGCGGCGACGTAGCTGAACTTCTCGTCCTCGTAGGGGAGGGAGCCTCCCTTCACCTGCCGGTGCAGGGAGGAGCGGCTGACCCGCGCCGAGAAGTGGCACCAGTCCATGCCGGGCACGATCGGGCAGGCGGCGCTGTGCGGGCAGGGCGCGGCGATGTGGAAGCCGGCCGCGATCAGACGGTCGCGGGCCTCGATGATCCTCGCGTAACCGTCCGGGGTTCCCGGCTCGACGATCACGACGGCCTGTGCGGCGGAGGCGGCGGCGTCCACGAGGGCGGCTCGGTCGGGGGCGGGGAGTTCGTTGAGGACGTAGGAGACGGTGACGAGGTCGGTGTCGTCGAGGGTGAGGGTCGCGCCGATGCGGGCGCGCTGCCAGCGGGCGTTCCTCAGCGCGGGGTTCGCGGTGGCGATCTCCCTGCCGAGGGCCAGTGCGGGCTCCGCCCAGTCCAGGACGGTCACCGGGCGCTCGCCGGACCAGGTGGCGGCGACGGCCCAGGTCGCCGCGCCCGTCCCGCCGCCGACGTCGGCATGGCTGCCGGGCGTCCACTCCGGTACGGCGTCCGCGAACGCCTCCAGCGCCGAGCGCACCGCCTCGAAGGTCGCCGGCATGCGGTACGCGGCGTACGCGGCGACGTCGGCGCGGTCACGGAGGATGGGGGCGTCGGTGGGGGTGGCGCCCCGGTAGTTGGCGATGAGCCGGTCCACGGCCTGGGCGGCTTGCCTGGGCGGGAGGCCGTCCAGCAGCTTGCGGAGGGCTTCCGCCGGGGATGCGGGGTCGTTCACCCGCCGATTCTAAGTGCACCGGTGCTGGTGCGGGCCTTGCCGGGGGCTCCGCCCCCGGACCCCCGGGGCCTTCGCCCACCCCGCCACCCGACTCGGTCGGCCAAGAGGTTGCCGTCCCCCTGGGGGCTCCGCCCCCAGACCCCCGCATCGGCCCTGAACGGGCCTCGTCCTCAAACGCCGGACGGGCTGGATTTTGCCGGCCCAGCCTGCAAGGCGCCGGACCGGCGGCATGCACCCACCCCCGCCTGCAAGGCGCCGGACCGGCCGGACGCATCCACCCCCACCTACAACCCACCCGACGAACTCGGAATCACCGCCCTGGCCACCCGCGTCCCCGCCCGTGCCCGCGGCCCGCTCTCCGCGGGGCGTCTTCGCGGGTGGACCGTGTTCGCCAGTAGCACCAGGAACGTGTCTGTCGCGGGGTCCAGCACCAACGACGTTCCTGTGAAGCCCGTGTGCCCTGCCGCGCCTCTCCCCGCCAGTTCGCCCATGAACCAGGGCTGATCGACGGCGAAGCCCAGGCCCGGTGGGGTGAGGAGGAGTTCCACGAAGTCGGGGCCGAGGATGCGGGCGGGGCCGTAGGAGCCGCCGGACAGGAGGGTCCGGCAGAAGATCGCCAGGTCGCGGCCGGTGGAGAAGAGGCCCGCGTGGCCGGCGACGCCTCCGAGTGCCCACGCGTTCTCGTCGTGGACGACGCCCCGCAGCATGCCGCGGTCGGCCTTGGCCCAGGGTCTGCGCTGGTCCTCGGTGGCGGCCGCGCCGGGGGAGGGGCCGAAGGCGGTGGAGGTCATGCCCAGGGGGCGGGTGATGCCGTCGTGGACGAGGACGTCGAGGGAGCGGCCGGTGAGGCGTTCGAGGAGGTGCTGGAGCAGCAGCAGGTTCAGGTCGGAGTAGAGGTAGGTGCCGGGCTCGCCGGTCGGGGCCTCGGCGCGGAGGAGGTCGAGGCGTTCGGTGTCGTCCTTGCAGTCGTAGAGGGGCAGCTCGGGGCGCAGACCGGAGGTGTGGGTCAGGAGCCGTCGGACCGTGATGTCGTGGGCGGCGGCCGCGCGGAAGTCGGGGAGGTAGGCGCCCACCCTCGCGTCGATGCCCAGGGTGCCGCGCTCGATCTGCTGGACCGCCGCCACCGCGGTGAAGAGCTTGGTGAGGGAGGCCAGGTCGAAGGGGGTGTCGACGGTCATGGGGACGCGGGCGGCGGGCGGCAGTTCCACGCCCGTGTCGGTCTCCGGGTCATAGCGTGCGTACCGGACCGCCCAGCCCGCTGCCTCCTGCACGGCGATCACCGGGCCGCGGCCGGCGACCACCACGGTGCCGGCCGCCCAGGGGCGGTCGCCGGTGGTGAGGTCGCGGACCTCGCGGACGAGGTGACGCATCTCCTCGGGGTCGAGCCCGGCGCGTTCCGGGGTGTCGACCCGCAGTCTCGGTGCGCTCAGCTGTCCTCTCCCGCTCTCGGCGCGCTCACATGTCCTCTCCGACTCTTCGCGCGCTCAGCTGTCCTCTCCCACGCCGGGAGGGGCGTCCTCCGCCTCCATGTTCGTCCAGGGACGGCACAGTCCCACGAAGCAGGTCAGCGCCACCAGCGCCGCCGCCAGTTGGACGACGGCCATCGGGACGGCGGTGTCCTCGCCGGCGATCCCGACGAGCGGGGAGGCGACCGCGCCGATGAGGAAGGAGGAGGTGCCCAGGAGCGCGGAGGCGGAGCCGGCGGAGTGGCGGACGCGCAGCAGGGCGAGCGTCTGGGCGTTGGGCAGGGTGACGCCCATCGCGGACATCAGGACGAAGAGGGCCGCCGCCACGGGAGCCAGGCCGGCCTCGCCGAACACTCCCGTCGCCATCAGCAGCAGGGCGGTCGCGGCCAGGACGACCACCGTGAGGCCCCCTGCCAGGACGCGGTCCAGACGGACCCGGCCCACCAGCACCTTGCCGTTGATCTGGCCGACCACCACCAGCCCGACCGAGTTCAGGCCGAAGAGGAGGCTGAAGGTCTGCGGGGAGGCGCCGTAGATCTCCTGGATGACGAAGGGCGAGGCGGAGATGTACGCGAACAGGGCGGCGAAGGCGAAGCCGCCCGTCAGCATGTAACCGGCGAAGGGGAGGTCGGCGAGCAGGCCGCGCATGGAGCGCAGCGCCTCGCCGACACCGCCCGAGTGACGTTCGGCCGGGGGGAGGGTTTCGGGCAGCTTCGTCGCCACCAGCGCGGCCAGCAGGACGCCGACCACCGTGAGGACCACGAACACGCCCCGCCAGTCCGTCACCCGCAGGATCTGGCCGCCCATCAGCGGCGCCACCACCGGGGCCACGCCCGAGATCAGCATCAGGTTGGAGAAGAAGCGGGCCATCGCCATGCCGTCGTACAGGTCGCGCACCACCGCCCGCGCGATGACGATGCCGGCCGCGCCCGCGAGGCCCTGCGCCAGCCGGAAGGCGATCAGCGACTCGACGGTGGGCGCCAGCGCGCACAGGGCCGTCGCCAGGATGTACACGGCCAGTCCGGCGAGCAGCGGGCGCCTGCGGCCCCAGCGGTCACTCATCGGGCCGACCACCAGCTGGCCGACGGCCATGCCGGCCAGGCAGGCGGTCAGCGTGAGCTGGACGGTCGCCGCGGGAGCGTGCAGGTGGCGGGTGACCTCGGGAAGCGCCGGGAGGTACATGTCCATCGCCAGCGGGGGAGTGGCGGTCAGGCCGCCCAGGATCAGGGTGACCAGCAGGCTTGTACGGCGCTGTGTGCGCTGCGACTGTCCCGGCTGCCCTGTCCGCTCTGATTGCCTCGACTGTCCCCGATGTTCCGATCGTCCTGGCTGTCCGGGGTGCTCCGAATGCCCCTGATGTTCTGGATGTCCCGACTGTTCTGTTCTCGTATCGGCCGTCTGCGACACGCCCGGTATCGGCGCCCCACCCTCGGGCATGTGGCCCCTCCCTCTCCGACATCTGCGCCACCTATGCTCTCAGCTCGAACACACTGCTGGGACGGCATGAGGGTGGGCGGGATGACGACGGACAGCGTGCGGTGGGGGATCCTGGCGACCGGCGGGATCGCCGCCGCCTTCACGGCGGACCTGATCGACCTGCCGGAGGCGGAGGTCGTGGCGGTCGCCTCGCGCACCGAGACCTCGGCGAACGCCTTCGCCGAACGGTTCGGCATCCCCCGGGCGTACGGCGACTGGGAGTCGCTCGCGCAGGACGAGGACATCGATGTCGTGTATGTCGCCACCCCGCACTCCGCCCACCGGGCCGCCACCGCCCTGTGCCTGAAGGCCGGGCGGAACGTGCTCTGCGAGAAGCCGTTCACGCTGAACCTGCGCGAGGCCGAGGAGCTGGTCGCGCTGGCCCGGGACAACGGTCGCTTCCTCATGGAAGCCATGTGGACGTACTGCAACCCGCTGATCCGCCGGCTCAAGGCCCTCGTCGACGACGGCGCGATCGGTGACGTGCGGACCGTGCAGGCCGACTTCGGTCTCGAAGGGCCCTTCCCGCCCTCGCACCGGCTGCGCGACCCCGCCCAGGGCGGCGGCGCCCTGCTCGACCTCGGCGTCTACCCCGTCTCCTTCGCCCAGCTGCTGCTCGGCGAACCCTCGGGCATCTCCGCGCAGGCCGTCCTCTCCGCCGAGGGCGTCGACCTCCAGACGGCGCTGGCGCTCTCCTGGGACTCCGGCGCGCTCGCCGCCCTGCACTGCTCCCTCGTCGGCGGTACGGGTGTCTCCGCGTCCGTCACCGGCTCGCGCGGCCGTATCGACATCCCGTCGGGCTTCTTCCACCCCGACCGGCTCGTCCTGCACCGCGCCGGCCGCGACCCCGAGGAGTTCGCCGCCGACCCGGCCGACGGGCCCCGTACCACCTTCCGGCACGAGGCCCGCGAGGTCATGCGCGCGATCCGGGCCGGCGAGACCGAGTCCCCGCTCGTCCCGCTCGACGGCACCCTCGCCGTGATGCGGACGCTGGACGCGGTCCGGGAGCGGATCGGGGTGCGGTATCCGGGGGAGGCCGCGTAAGCCCTTTTCGTGGCGCGCTTTCCCGTAAGGCGCTTTCCCGTGCAGGGCCTTTACCGTGCATGTCCTTTGCGCGGCGCCCTTGCCGGGTCGGCGGCGAGACGCCCCGTCTCACCGCCTTGGTACCGTCGATCCATGGTCACCCAGTCCGGAAAGCCGGCCCCCGACACCAGCCGTCGCAGTGAGAAGTCCCGGCGCGCCATCTACGAGGCCGCGCTCGCCCTCGTCGCGGAGGCCGGCTATCCGAAGACCACGATCGAGGGCATCGCCGCCCGCGCCGGCGTCGGCAAGCAGACCATCTACCGCTGGTGGGGGTCGAAGGCCGACGTCCTGCTGGAGGCCTTCCTCGACCTCTCCGAGCAGGCGGCCGAGGCCGCCGGGCAGGTGCCGTACGCCATCCCGGACACGGGTGACCTCGCCGCCGACCTCAAGGCCGTACTGCGCGCCACCGTCGACGAACTCCTCGACCCCCGCTTCGAGGCGCCCTCCCGCGCCCTGGCCGCCGAGGGCCTCGTCAACGAGCAGCTCTCCCGCGAGTTCGTCGCCAAGCTCCTCGAACCCCAGCTCCAGCTCTACGTCGACCGACTGCGCTCCGCCCAGGAGGCCGGGGACGTCCGCGTCGACGTCGACCCGCGCATCGCCCTGGAGCTCTTCGTCTCCCCGCTCGCCCAGCGCTGGCTGCAGCACACGGGCCCGATCTCGTACGAGTACACCGACACCCTCGTCGACTACGCGCTGTACGGCCTCGCGCCCCGATGACCCCTCTGGCCCATCCGTACCCCTCGCCCCACCTGCCCCGATTGGGGGCACCGGACCCCCGATGCGCAGGATGGTGGGACCATAGGGCATGCTGTCCGCTACCACAGCGAGGCGAGGGGATAGATGAGCGCGGAGTTCGGCGGCCGAACCGGCCGGCAGGGCAAACTCTCCCAGTGGCTGCGGGGACGCCGCCCGAAGGAGGCCGCCGACGACGGCGGCCGTGAGGCCCTGCTGCTCGCCGCCGCCGGAGCGGGACTGCCGCTCGCACCCGCCGCGCACCCCGCCCCCGGCTACCGATGCTCCTGCGACCGGGTCGGCTGTCCGACCCCCGCCCGGCATCCGGTCTCCTTCGCCTGGCAGACCCAGTCCACCACCGACCGCGCCCAGATCGAGCGTTGGGCCCGCCACCAGCCGCAGGCCAACTTCATCACCGCGACCGGCATGGTGCACGACGTCCTGGACGTGCCGCTGGAGGCGGGCCAGGAAGCCCTGGACCGGCTGCTCGCCTCCGGCGTCGACGTCGGCCCGGTCGCCGTCAGCGACGACGGCCGCATGTTCTTCTTCACCCTCACCCGCGGCACTCCCGAGGACGAGGACGAGTGGTGGCCCTGCGAACTGGACTGCCACCCCGAGACCATGGACGAACACCCCGGCCTGCGCTGGCACTGCCGTGGCTCCTACGTCCTCGTACCCCCCGCCCGCCTCCCCGGCGACGACGACCGCGCGGTCCACTGGCTCCGCGGCCCCGAACACCCGCTCCCGGACCCACTGACCCTCCTGGAGCCGTTGACGGACGCGTGCGCCAGGTACGCCGGCCAGGAGCCCGGCCACACGACTGCGACGTGGCCCCTGCGTCACTGAGCGACCCGAGCGCAACACCTCAGGGGGGCGGGGGACTGCGCGACCAGTCGCATATGGCCCGCAGCCCCGAGGACGACAGTGACCACGCAGACCCCGAGGCGCTGCTACTCCCCCTTGGCCGCAGTCAGCCCTTCCAGTCGGCTGAGCAACGACACCTTCCCGTCCCCGGCGTCCCCCTTCGCCGGCGCGAGGGCGACCTCGTTCGCGACGAACTCCATGGTCAGCGACTGCGAGATCTCTCCGGTCGTCAACGCCCGCACGTTCTCGTTCGGCGTCGGCACCGACGCCCCCGCCGCGGCCGTCTGCTTCACGTAGTGGTGCGTGGTGAAGAAGACCAGCGCCCCGCCGTCCGCCGTGCGCAGCGCCAGCGGCGCGAAGTCGCCGGTGGTCAGCGGTTCGTCGATGTACTGCGTGGCCAGGCCCGGCTTGCTGGAGTTCTTCGCCCGCGTGGCACGCAGCTCGCTGGTGAACGCGCCGTCCGCGAAGGCGCCCCCGCCGTTCTGGAGGTAGGTCGCGTAGTCCTTGCTCAAGTCCCGGGGCGCGCGGACCAGTTCGGCGGAGTCGGACGGTACGGCCTCGGCCCAGCCGTCCTTGTCCTTGGTGAACTCCGGCAGCGCGCCCGGCGCGACCAGCGTCAGGTAGGCCGCCTCCCACGGGTTCGACCGGGCATCCCGGGTGAACACCAGCAGCCAGCGCGCGTCGCCGCCCTTGTTGGCCTTGGCGTCGGCGACGAACCAGCGCGGCCAGCCCGCCTTCTTCGGGATCGTGTACTTCACGTCCGTCAACACCAGCGGCTGGTGCTGCGGGTTGCCGTCCGGGTGGTTGACGCGCCCCGCCTTCAGCCGCGCCGCGTCGATGGCGCCGAGCGCCCCCGTGGTGTGCTCGGCGTCCAGGGAACCGTCGTACGCCGCGTCCGCCTTGTTGTACGCGGCCGTGAACTGCTGGACGGCCTTGGCGGCTTCGGCCCGGGTGGCCGTCGGGAGCACCTCGCGCTCGCCGTGGACCACCACGCACCCGCTCGCCGTCAGCGAGACGACGGTGAGCGAGGCCGCCATGAGTGCGTTCCGGTCAAGCCCGCGGAGCCGTGGACGGCCGGTCCTCAGGCTGCGTTCCCTGGTCATCAGGTGCCTTCACCTTCCCCTTCCCGGAGGCGAACCCTACCGGGGCGAGGAACAGCGTGAGCGTCGGGACCAGGTACAGCAGCCACACCGTGACCTGGAGGACCGTCGGATCGGGCTGGAAGTTGAACACGCCCTTCAGCAGCGTGCCGTACCAGCTGTCCGGCGGGATGGCGCCGCTGATGTCGAAGGCCTTGTCGTTCAGGCCCGGCAGCCAGTCGGCCTCCTGCAGGTCGTGGAAGCCGTACGCCAGCACGCCCGCCGCGATCACCACCAGCATGCCGCCGGTCCACGTGAAGAACTTGGCGAGGTTGATGCGCAGGGCGCCCCGGTAGAACAGCCAGCCGAGGAACACCGCCGTGGCCAGGCCCAGTCCGGCGCCGATCACCGGGTGCGCGGTGCCGTCACCGGCCGCGCGCACCGACGTCCACACGAACAGGGCCGTCTCCAGGCCCTCCCGGCCGACGGCCAGGAACGCCGTGGCGACCAGCGCGCCCGTGCCCATCGCGAGGGCCGCGTCCAGCTTGTCGTGCAGCTCGGCCTTCAGATGCCGGGCGGTGCGCCGCATCCAGAACACCATCCACGTCACCAGGCCCACGGCGAGGATCGACAGCGAGCCGCCGAGCGCCTCCTGTGCCTCGAACGTCAGCTCCTGCGAGCCGAATTCGAGGACGCAGCCGAAGCCCAGCGCGAGGAGCACCGCGACGGCGATGCCCGTCCACACCGGCTTCAGGGCGTCCCGGCGGCCGGTCTTCACCAGGTAGGCGATGAGGATGCAGACGACGAGGCTGGCCTCCAGGCCCTCGCGCAGACCGATCAGGTAGTTGGAGAACACGGGCTAGGCCTCCTTGGAGAACAGCGTCCGGCCCCACCAGTCGTCCTTGTCACGGACGCCCGGCGGGACGGCGAAGACCGCCGAACCCACGTGCTGGATGTACTCGTTGAGCGCGTCGGTCGCGAGGTTGCGCTGGATGCGGATGAACCCCTCGCGCACGTCCCGCTGGTAGGCGAGGAAGAACAGGCCCGCGTCCAGGCGGCCGAGGCCGTCGGTGCCGTCGGTGAAGGAGTAGCCGCGCCGCAGGATCGTCGCCCCGTGGTTGGCGTCGGGGTGCGCGAGGCGGACGTGCGCATCGGGCTTCATCGCCTTCAGGAACGGCTCGTCGCGCTCCTTCGCCTTGCCGACGGGTGCGCCCTCGCCCTTGTCGCGGCCGAAGATGTCCTCCTGCTCCTGCAGGGAGGTGCGGTCCCAGGTCTCGATGTGCATGCGGATGCGGCGGGCGACGAGGTAGGAGCCGCCCGCCATCCAGTCGGGGCCGTCCTTCTCGCCGACCCAGACGAACTTCTCCAGCCGGTCCGTCTCCGTGCCCGCGATGTTGCGGGTGCCGTCCTTGAAGCCCATCAGATTGCGCGGGGTCTGCGCCTCGGGCGTCGTCGACGAGGTCTTGCCGAAGCCGAGCTGCGACCAGCGGATGACGACCTTGCCCATGCCGATCCGGGCCAGGTTGCGGATCGCGTGCACCGCGACCTGCGGGTCGTCCGCGCACGCCTGCACACACAGGTCGCCGCCGCTGCGGTTGGCGTCGAGGTTGTCCCCGGCGAACTGCGGCAGGTCGACCAGCGCCTCGGGCCGTTGCGCGTCCAGCCCGAACTTCTTGAACAGCGACGGGCCGAAGCCGAGGGTGAGGGTCAGCCGGGACGGCTTGAGGCCCAGCGCCTCGCCGGTGTCGTCCGGCGGCGCCTCGGGCAGACCGCCGTACGCGCCGTCCCCGACCGCCTTGCCGGCCGTCATCCGGCGGGCCGCCTCGGTCCAGTCCTTCAGCAGCTGCACGAACGCGGCGCGGTCGGTGGTGGTCACGTCGAAGGCGGCGAAGTGCAGCCGGTCCTGGACGGGCGTGGCGATGCCCGCCTGGTGCGTGCCGTGGAAGGCGACGGCGGCGCCCGCCTCGGCGCCGGCCGGGTCCACGTCGTTCCCGGTCCGGGCCATCGCGACCGCGCCGCCGGCCGCGGCGGCCCCGAGCGCGAGCCCCGCACCGCCCCAGCCGATCAGCGCACGCCGGGTGGGCGTGGCCGAGGTGGTGGCCGAGGTGCCGTCCGAGTCCGTCACGTCCGTCATGTTCCTGACCTCCCGGTTTACTTCGCGACGGCGGCGGCGAGCTTCGACAGCGGCTCCGCGAGCGCGTTCACCGCGTCCGACAGCTCCTTCTGCTGGGCCTCGGTGACCTTGTCGTACGAGACGAAGTCGTACGAGGTCTTGTCCGCGCGGTACTTGTCGAGCAGGGCGTCGAGCGCGGCGAACTGCTTGTCCAGCTCGGAGACCAGCGCCGGGTCGTTCTCCTTGGCGACCGGCTTGAGCAGCTCGTACGACTGCTGCGCGCCCTCGACGTTGGCCTTGAAGTCGACCAGGTCGGTGTGCGAGTAGCGCTCCTCCTCGCCGGTGACCTTGCCGGTGGCGACCTCGTCGAGCAGTTCCTTGGCGCCGTTGGCCATGGAGGTCGGGGTGATCTCGGCCTTGCCGACCCGCTTCTGCCAGTCCGTCAGATCGGTCACCAGCCGGTCGGCGAGGGTCTTCTCCGTCGCGCCGATCTTCTTGTCCTGCCAGAGGGCCTTCTCCAGCCGGTGCCAGCCGGTGAACTCCTGCCCCGCCTCCAGGCCGTCGGCGCGGACGTCGACCTTCGGGTCGATGTCGCCGAAGGACTCGGCCACCGGCTCGGTGCGCTCCCAGCCGATGCGGGAGGGCGCGTACGCCTTCTTCGCGGCCTCCAGGTCACCGGCCTTGACCGCCGCCACGAAGGTCTTGACCTTGGGCAGCGTCTCGTCCGCCTGGGTCTGCACGTACGCCCGGTAGGCGGCCACGGCCTTGTCCAGGCGCGGGTCGCGCTTGGCGACGGAGCCGCCGGTGACCTTGAGGTCCTGGCGGATGCCGTCGCCCTTCATGCCCGGCTTGCAGGCGATCTGGTAGTCGCCGGCCTTCACCTCGGCGGTGACGCGCTGCTTGGTGCCGGGGCCGATGTTCTCGCGCTCGGTCACCACCCGGTCGTCGGGGAAGAGGACGTAGACCTCGGTGACCTTGGAACCCTTGTTCTCGATGGCGAGTTCGAGGTGCCCGGCGGCGATCTCCTTCTTGGAGGTGTCGCACTTGTCGTCGGTGGCGGTCACGCTGATCACGCGGTCGCCGTCGGCGGCGTCGCTCTTCTCGGTGCAGCCGGTGACGGCGGTCAGGGCCGCCGCGGCTGCGACGGCGGTGACGACGGACAGTCTGGCGGCGGGCATGAGGGCTCCCAGCGTGGCTGAAAAATCGCGTGACAGGGCTCACTCGAATCGGTGAGGCTTGCCTAACTTATCCAAGGCTTACCTGTGTGATACCCGACCGTGCCGTGATTCAGCTCTCATAGACGCTGTAAGAGCGCGAGATGATCACGGTCCCCCAAATCGGGCGCAAAGAATCAGTCAAAGGAGATTCAAAGGTTCCGCTTCGGGTTTGCGGGCATCGAGGACATCGCCGGGGACGGCGGGGCCGGGGGTGCCGCACGAGTCCGACTCCGCGCCCCCGAGCCCCACTCGGTGCTGCGCGGACGACAGCATCAACTCGCCGGGAAAGGCGCCCGCTTCCTGTCGAGGCCGGTATCGCCGGCCCGCCTTCGGGGTCCCCCTCTGGGGGAGTTGGAGCGCGAGACCCGTTCGGGGCCGAAGCAGGGGCCCGGGGCGGCAGCCGTCCAGGGACGGGAAGGAGTGGGGCGGCGGGGCGGAAACCCTTCGGCGCCTGCGCCGATGCCCGGCAACCTGTTGCGCCCACGACCGCACCCCCGCCCGCACGATGTTTCAATTCCCCGGTGACTGATTACGACGTGCTCCGTGTCTTCTGCGCGCCCAACGGCGGATACGGCAACGAACTGGGCGTCGTCCGCGACGGCTCACGCGTGCCGGAGCGGAGCGAGCGGCAGGAGCTCGCGGCGAAGCTCGGCTTCAGCGAAACCGTGTTCGTCGACGACCCCGAGCGCGGGATCATCGACATCTACACCCCCACCCTGCGCCTGCCCTTCGCCGGCCACCCCTGCGTGGGCACGGCCTGGCTGCTCGACGTGCCCGAACTCGTCACGCCCGCCGGGGTCGTGGGCGCCCGCCTGGACGGCGAGTTCAGCTGGATCGAGGCGCGGGCGGAGTGGGCCCCACCGCGCACCCTCCGCCAGTACGCCACCGCCGCCGAGGTCGACGACCTGCCCGTGCCGCCGCCTGGCGAGTGGATCTATGCCTGGGCCTGGGAGGACGAGCCGGCCGGGCGGATCCGCGCACGGGCCTTCCCCGGCCGTGGCGACGGCATCGACGAGGACGAGGCCACGGGCGCGGCGGCGCTCCTCCTCACGGACCAGTTGGGCCGGGCCCTCAACATCACCCAGGGCGCGGGCTCCCAGATCCTCACGGCCCCGCAGCCGTACGGCTGGGTCGAGATCGGCGGCCGGGTCTTCCTGGAGCGCTGAGCCCCACGGGCGCCCCCCGTCCGACGCTCACGCCGACAGCGGGAACTCCTCGCCCAACGCCCTGAACATCGCGGTGTTCAGGGCGAACGCCCGCTTGCACTCGGCCACGATCCGCTGCTTCTCCAGATCGTCCGCGCGCACCGCGTCCAGCAGTTCCCGGTACCCCCGCTTGAACGCCGCCGGGTCGGTGATCCCCTCGAAGACGTAGAAGCGGACGCCGTCGCCCTTCCGCTCGAAGCCCCAGGTCCTCTCCGCCCTGTCGCGGATGATCTGCCCGCCGGAGAGATCGCCGAGGTAACGCGTGTAGTGGTGGGCGACGTATCCGGCCGGCCACCGCTCGGCGCACTCGCGCACCCGCTCCGCGTACGCCCGCGTCGCCGGCAGCGCGGACAGTCCCGCCCGCCACCCGGGACCCCGCAGATGGGCCAGGTCCCGCTCCAGCGCCGGCAGCCGGAACAGCTCCGGCCGGACGAACGGCCCGGCCACCGGATCCGACGCCAGCCGCTCGGCCCCGGCCTCCAGGGCCTCGTACACGAACCACAGCTGCTCGGTGTAGCGCGCGTACGCGTCGACGCCGAGCCGCCCGCCGAGCAGGTCGCTCATGAACGTCGAGGTCTCGGCCTCCGTGTGCTGCTCGTGGGACGCGGTGCGGATGACTGTCGAGAAGGAGTCCATGGCGGCAGACCTTCGTCAGGCGACCTGAAGTCAATGTTTTGCCGACCTGGTGTCGGCACCTTTTCCGACGACCCGTCGGTAAAAAACGTAACGCGAGAACCAGAAACCCGCTCTCCGAGAAGAGAGCGGGCTGAGGGGAGAGAGCGCGTTTCCGCGCGTCGTGAGGCGCCGCGAGCGCCGCGGGGCGGGGACGGGGGAGCTACGGCAGCGTGAGGATCTCCGCGCCCGTCTCCGTCACCACCAGCGTGTGCTCGAACTGAGCCGTCCGCTTCCGGTCCTTGGTCACGACCGTCCAGCCGTCGTCCCACATGTCGTACTCGTGCGTCCCGAGCGTCAGCATCGGCTCGATCGTGAAGGTCATCCCGGGCTGGATGACGGTCGTCGCGTGCGGGCTGTCGTAGTGCGGGATGATCAGCCCCGAGTGGAACGACGAGTTGATCCCGTGGCCGGTGAAGTCACGCACCACCCCGTACCCGAACCGCTTCGCGTACGACTCGATGACCCGGCCGATGACGTTGATCTGCCGCCCCGGCCTGACCGCCTTGATCGCGCGGTCGAGGGACTCACGGGTCCGCTCCACCAGCAGCCGGCTCTCCTCGTCGACGTCCCCGACCAGGTAGGTCGCGTTGTTGTCGCCGTGCACTCCGCCGATGTACGCGGTCACGTCGAGGTTGACGATGTCGCCGTCGCGCAGGACGGTCGAGTCCGGGATGCCGTGGCAGATGACCTCGTTGACGCTCGTGCACAGCGACTTGGGGAAGCCGCGGTAGCCCAGCGTCGAGGGGTAGGCGCCGTGGTCGCACAGGTACTCGTGCGCCACCTTGTCCAGCTCGTCGGTGGTCACGCCCGGCGCGATCAGCCGGGCTGCCTCCGCCATCGCCCGCGCGGCGATCCGGCCCGCGATCCGCATCGCCTCGATCGTCTCGGGCGTCTGCACCTCCGGCCCGGTGTACGGGGTCGGCGCGGGCTTGCCGACGTACTCGGGGCGCCGGATGTTTCCGGGCACGGAACGGGTGGGGGACAGCTCCCCGGGCACGAGCAACGACTGGCCAGACATGCCAGCGAGTCTAACCAGCGGGCATGGGGGAACATGTCGTTGGCGAGAGGAGCTGGTCATGGCCCTGTTCAAGAAGCGGACGGTCGGCAAGCCCGGCGAGTGGTACTACTGCCTGGAGCACAAGAAGGTCGAGGAGGGGCCGGAGTGCCCGGCCAAGGACCGCTTCGGTCCGTACGCGACCCGCGGCGAGGCCGAACACGCGATGGCGACGGCCCGCGAGCGCAACCTCCAGTGGGAGAACGACCCCCGATGGCACGACGCACCGACGGGCGGGGCGACGGACGAGGACTGACACCGGCCCCGGCCGGGACGGACGGCCGGGGGCAGGGCCACGGTCACCAGGGCGTGGGCGGCGGGGCCGTCAGGGACTCCACCAGTCCGGAGAGCCTGTCGCGGAGGCGGCGGCGACCCTTCGGGGAGGGCACCGCGTGCTCACCCGCCGCCGCGCTCACCAGGTGCTGCACGGTGTCCAGGTCCAGCTCCGAGCCGTCCGGCACGGCCAGCGTCTCGTGCGCCAGGGCCGTCAACTCCCCCTCACCGGGACCGAGGGACAGCACGGTGACCCCGGCCCGTCGCGCGTCCGACACCCGCTCCAGCAGCGGCACGTCCCCCTGCGGCGTCACCACCAGCAGGGTCTCGCCCCGACGGGCGGCCTCGATCCGCCCGAGGCCCACCGCGAGGTGCGCCGGATCGGAGGGGCGGGCGTCATGCCGTACAAGAGTGGGCGCCAGTTCCGGCGTACCGGACCAGGCGGCCTCGTCCACCAGGTGGGCCGCCAGATGCCAGGGCTCGTAGTCCGCGGTGCCCACCAGCAGCAGTCCGCCGCCGTGCGACACCACGGACCCCCGCAGCACCGTGGCGAACCTCCGCGTGGCCCCCAGCCACTCCGTCCCGGCGAGCACTTCGCGCAGCAGCGCGACCCGTACGGCGTCCATGCGACGGCATCCTGCACCACGCGCCCGCCCCCGTCCCGGCGTTCGCCGTGGATTCCCCCGACCCGGGGAAGCGTGACCGCCGCCACCCCGCCCCGCCGGCGTGCCCACGCGCACGTAAAGTCGGCCCATGACCTCTACCGACAGCGCACAGAACGCCCCCGCGAAGGCCCCCGCCAAGGACCCGTGGGACCTCCCCGACGTCTCCGGGCTCGTCGTCGGCGTGCTCGGCGGGACCGGACCGCAGGGCAAGGGCCTCGCCTACCGGCTCGCCAAGGCCGGCCAGAAGGTGATCATCGGCTCGCGGGCCGCCGACCGCGCCCAGGCAGCCGCCGACGAGCTCGGCCACGGTGTCGAGGGCGCCGACAACGCCGAGACCGCGCGCCGCAGCGACATCGTGATCGTCGCCGTGCCCTGGGAGGGTCACGGCAAGACCCTGGAGTCCCTGCGCGAGGAACTGGCGGGCAAGCTCGTCGTCGACTGCGTCAACCCGCTCGGCTTCGACAAGAAGGGCGCCTACGCGCTGAAGCCGGAGGAGGGCAGCGCCGCCGAACAGGCCGCCGCCCTGCTGCCCGACTCCCGGGTCGCCGCGGCCTTCCACCACCTGTCGGCCGTGCTGCTGCAGGACCCGGAGATCGACGAGATCGACACGGACGTCATGGTCCTCGGCGAGGAGCGCGCCGATGTCGAGATCGTGCAGGCGCTGGCCGGCCGCATCCCCGGCATGCGGGGCGTCTTCGCGGGACGGCTGCGCAACGCCCACCAGGTGGAGTCGCTGGTCGCCAACCTGATCTCGGTGAACCGCCGGTACAAGGCGCACGCGGGGCTCCGCATCACCGACGTGTGAGGGGATGGGGGACACTGTTCCGTACCAGCAGTGCGCCAGTGTCCCCCGACGGGACCCGGACACGGAACCGGACAGGACCCGACAGGAGAAACACCCCCATGCCCCGCCTCGCCCTCTACTCCCTCGCCGTCTGCCTGCTCGCCGTGGCCGCCGCGGTCGTCTCCTTCGTTCAGGGCAGTTGGCTGGGCGTCGTGTGGGTGCTGCTGGCCGGCCTGTCGTCCAACATGACCTGGTACTACGTCAAGCGCGAGAAGGCCCGCAGGTCGGTCACGGGTTGAACGTGCAGATCTCCGGGGTCCCCTCCCAGAAGCGGTACAGACCGTCACCGCAGTACGTCTCCAGGTCGCTGATCCCGAGACCGCGCAGTGCCGCGTCGACCACGTCGAAGAACGCGCCGTTGACCGACGGCACCCACAGCAGCGCGAACACGAACAGCAGCCCGAACGGCGCGAACGGCGCCACCTGCCGCTTCACGCTGTACGGGAGCCACGGCTCGATCACGCCGTAGCCGTCCAGGCCGGGCACCGGCAGGAAGTTCAGGATCGCCGCCGTGACCTGGAGCAGGGCGAGGAAGGCGAGCGCGTAGCGGAAGTCGGCGGGCACGCCGTCCAGCGCGTCCAGCCAGAACGGCGCCGTGCACACCGCGGCGAACAGCACGTTCGTCAGCGGACCGGCCGCCGAGATCAGGCTGTGCCGCCACCGCCCCCGGATCCGCCCGTGCTCGATGAACACGGCGCCGCCCGGCAGACCGATGCCGCCCATGATCACGAACAGCACCGGCAGCACGATGCTGAGCAGCGCGTGCGTGTACTTGAGCGGGTTGAGCGTCAGGTACCCCTTCGCGCCGACCGAGATGTCGCCGCTGTGCAGGGCGGTGCGCGCGTGCGCGTACTCGTGCAGGCACAGCGACACGACCCAGGCCGCCGTCACGAACAGGAACACGGCCACGCCCGGCTCCGCGGCGAATCCGGTCCAGGTCGCCCATCCCGTGACCGCCATGACGGCCACGATCCCGACGAAGACGGGGCTGATCCGCCGGTCACTGCGGCGGGTGAGGGCGGTGGTCAATGGGGCTCCCTGAGCTAGGCGCGGGCGTGGAACTGCCCGACCGTACCTGTCGTAGGGCGAAAACGTCTCGCGGTCGGTGGTCGGTTCCTAGGAAGGTGGGGCCATGGGACGGTGGCACATGCTCCACGAGAGCCGGCGGACGGAGCGCCGCGATACGCCGTTCTCGGCGGGGGACGAGACGCGGTGGCCGCTGCTGCTCCAGGCTGCCGGCGCGGTGCTCGACGGCGGCCGGCCCGACCGGCTCGGCTGCCGTACGCCGCCCGCCGGGCCCGTGGCATTCCGTACGAGGGGCCGCTCCCGGCGCGGAGACCGACGGCGTCACGGCGGACGCCCTTCGCAGGGCCCGGCCCCGCCCCGCCGCGCCGTGGAAGCCCCGTGACCCGCCCCGCCCTCACCGGAGACAATGACCCCGTGCGCTATCGCATCCTCGGCACCACCCAGGCACTCCGCCCCGACGGGACACCCGTCGCCGTCGGCGGGGCGCGGTTGCGCGCGCTGCTGACCGTGCTCGCCTTGCGTGCCGGGCGGACCGTGCCCGCGGGGATGCTGGTGGAGGAGGTGTGGGCCGGGGAGCCCCCCGCCGACGCGACGGGGGCGCTGCAGGCGCTGGTCGGGCGGTTGCGCCGGGCCCTCGGCGCGGACGCGGTGGCCTCGGTGGACGGCGGCTACCGGCTCACCGCCGCGCCCGACGCCGTCGACCTGCACCGTTTCGAGCGGCTGGCCGATGACGGCCGGCGTGCTCTCACCGACGGCGACCCCGCCAAGGCGGCCGTCCTCCTCGACGACGCCCTCGCCCTGTGGCAGGGCCCGGCCCTCGCCGACCTGCCCGACCGCGCCTCCGAGGCCGCCCGCCGGGAGGCCCGCCGCCTCGACGCCGTACGCGCCCGGCACACCGCCGCCCTCGCCCTCGGTCATGCCGAGCAGTCCCTGCCCGAGCTGACCGCCCTGTGCGACGCCCACCCCCTCGACGAGCCCCTCCAGGCCCTGCGTCTGCGCGCCCTGCGCGACGCCGGCCGCACCGCCGAGGCCCTCGCCGCCTACGAGGACGTACGCCGGCTCCTGGCCGACCGGCTGGGCTCCGACCCCGGCCCCGAACTGCGCTCGCTGCACGCCGCGTTACTGACCCCTGCAGAGCTGCCGCGCCCGGCCGGGGACCACCTCGGTCCGGACCGGGAGGACTGGGGCCCGGGCCGGGACCATCCGGGCCCGGGCCGGGAGCGTCCGGGCCCGGGCCGGGAGCGTCCGGGCCCGACCGCCTTCGCCGGTTCGGACCGGTCGTCGGGCGGTCCCGATCGGTCGTCGAGCGGTCCCGTTCGGTCGTCGAGCGGTCCCGTTCGGTCGTCGAGCGGTGCTGCCTGGTCGTCGAGCGGCTCTGGCCGACCGTCGAGCGTTCCGGCCGGGCCCTCGGACGGTGCTGCCCGGCCGTGGGGCGATCCCGCCTGGCCGCCGGCCGATTCCACCCGGGGTTCGGACGGTCCTGCCCACTCTCCGGGCGGCTCCGCCCACCCCCCGACCGCCTCCGCCCAGCCACCGGCCGCCTCCGCCCCGCCCCGAGGCAACCTCCGTGCCCGTCTCACCTCCTTCGTCGGCCGGGAGGCCGACATCGAGGCGATCCGGGGTGATCTCGCCGCCGCCCGGCTCGTCACGCTGCTCGGGCCCGGCGGCGCCGGCAAGACGCGGCTGTCGCAGGAGGCCGCCGAGACCGTAGGGGAAAGGGCACGCGACGGGGTGTGGCTGGCCGAGCTCGCGCCGGTCGCCGACCCGGACGCCGTGCCGCAGGCCGTCCTCACCGCCCTGGGAGCCCGCGAGACCGTGCTGTACGGCGCCGGCGCCGAGGAGATGCGGTCGGTGGCCGAGCGCCATGACGACCCCGTGGAACGCCTCGTCGAGCACTGCGCCCGGCGCCGCATGCTGATCGTCCTCGACAACTGTGAGCACGTCGTCGAGGCCGCCGCCCGGCTCGTCGACGAGCTGCTCAGGCACTGCCCCGAACTCACGGTCCTGGCCACCAGCCGCGAACCCCTCGGCATACCCGGCGAGGTGCTGCGGCCCGTGGAGCCGCTGCCGGAGCCGGTCGCGCTACGGTTGTTCGCCGACCGGGGAGCGGCCGCCCGGCCCGGCTTCCGGGTCGACGACGACCCCGAGGCCTGCGCCGAGATCTGCCGCCGCCTGGACGGCCTGCCCCTCGCCATCGAGCTGGCCGCCGCCCGGCTGCGGATGTTGACGCCCCGGCAGATCGCCGACCGGCTCGACGACCGCTTCCGGCTGCTGACCTCCGGCAGCCGCACCGTCCTGCCCCGTCAGCAGACCCTGCGCGCCGTCGTCGACTGGTCCTGGGACCTGCTCGACGAGGAGGAACGCGAGGTCCTCGGCCGGCTGTCGGTGTTCGCCCGCGGCTGCGACCTCGCCGCCGCCGAGGCCGTGTGCGGCCCGGCCGCCCTCGACGCGCTCGGCTCCCTCGTCGACAAGTCGCTGGTCGTCGCCGCCCCGGCGCCCGACGGCGCGATGCGCTACCGGCTGCTGGAGACCGTCGCCGAGTACGCCGGCGAACGCCTCGACGAGTCCGGCGGCCGCCCCTCCGCCGAGCGCGCGCACCTCACGTACTACCGGGAACTCGCTCGCACCACCGAGCCGTTGCTGCGCGGCCCCGAGCAGCGCGCCGCCATCGACCGGTTCCAGCTGGAGTACGAGAACCTGCGCACCGCGCTGCGCCGGGCCGTCGCCGTGCGCGACGAGCAGGAGGGGCTCTGCCTGGTCCTCTCCCTCGTCTGGTACTGGACCATGCGCGACCTGCGCATCGAGGCCCGCACCTGGTGCCGCGAGGTCATGTCCCTCGGCCCCGACCCCTTCGCCGAACCCGTCCGCCCCGCCGCCCCGGTGTGGAGATCCTGCACCGACGACCCGCCGCCGATGACCGGTGAGGTCCTCGCCGAGGCCCGGCGCGGCGTCCACCTGGCCCATCTGTCCACCATGGACACCGAGTTGGACGCCTGGCAGACCCCGGCGGCACAGAACAAGCTGCGCGTCATCGGCGACACGTACACCCCGGGTCTGCCGCAGACCTGCCGCATCCCCGGCCTGCTCTGGTTCTACGCGGTGCTGCTGACCGGTGACATGGACCGCATCCACGCCATCGCCGACGCCAACGTCGAGACCTGCCGCAGCACGCCCGGCTACGAGTGGGAGCTCGCCTCCTGCCTGCAACTGCGCGCCAACCTCCTTGCCAACCGCTCCGACTGGGCCGGTGACGCGGGCCGGGACGCCGACGAGGCGCTGGAGGCCTTCCGCCGCCTGGGCGACGCGTGGGGCGCGGCCGAGGCCCTGTCCGCGCGTGCCGAGGCCCGCGAACGGCTGGGCGCCCACCGGGAGGCCGCCGCCGACTACGAGGAGGCCGTGGCCCAGGCCGAACGGCTCGGCGCCCGCCACCAGGTGGCGGTCCTCGAGGCCCGGTTGGGCAGCGCACTCCTGGAGGCGGGGGAGGAGGAGCGGGGCGAGCGCCTGCTGCGCGAGGTGATCGACAACCCGTACGGCATCGCCAACGAGGCCATGCCCGCCGCCCGCCTCTTCCTCGCCGGTCACCTCGGTCTCACCGGCCGCCGCGCCGAGGCTCGCGAGCAACTCCGGTTGCTGCGCGAGGAGTTCGGGATCGCGCACTTCGTCTTCTTCGACGCCCTCATCCTCGGCGCCGAGGCGTGGGTGGAAGCGGCGGACGGCTGCTACGACGACTCCCTGGCCATGGTCCGCAAGGCGCTGGAACGCGCCGGTGAAAAGCTGTCCCTGACCATCGCCCCGCACATGCGCTCCTTCTACCTCTACGTCTCCGCCATGGCCCTGACCGGTGCCGACGGTGGCCGCCGCGCGGAGGCCGCCGCCCGCTGCCTCGGCACCGCCGACGCCCTGCTGCCCGAGCGCCATGTCGCCGTCCGTCTGGAGCGCACGACCCGCACCTGGGCCGTGACTGCCGCCCGGGCCGTCCTCGGCGACGAGGCGTACGAGGCCGCGTACGCCGAAGGCGGCGGCCTCTCCTACGAGGAGGCCGCCGCCCTGGTGTGACCGGGACGACCACGACGGGACGGCCACGGTCAGTTCTTCGTACGGAACTTGTGGATCGCGACCGGCGCCATCACGGCCGTGATGGCCACCGACCAGGCGAGCGTCACCCACAGGTCGTGGGCGACCGGGCCGCCCACCATCAGCCCGCGCGAGGCGTCCGCGAGCGTGGACAGCGGGTTGTAGTCGGTGAAGGCCTGCAGCCAGCCCGGCATCGACGCCGTCGGCGCGAAGATCGACGAGCCGAACTGCAGCGGGAACAGCACCAGGAAGCCCATCGCCTGCACGGACTGCGCGTTCTTCAGGATCACGCCCAGGGTGAGGAACACCCACATGATCGACGAGGCGAACACCGCCGACAGACCGACAGTCGCGAACAGACCGGGCCAGCTGGTGATGTCGAAGCCGACCAGGACGGCGACGATCATCAGCACGGTGGTCGCGAAGAGCATCCGCGCCAGCTCGACCGAGATCTTCGCGAACAGCACCGAACCACGCCCGATCGGCAGCGACCGGAAGCGGTCCATGACACCGGAGTTGAAGTCCTGACTGAAGCCGGTGCCGACCCCCTGGGACAGCGACATGCTCATCATCGCGATCATGCCCGGGATCACGTACTGCACGTACCCGTCCTGCCCGCCGCCCAGGGCCTGCCCGATCGAGCCGCCGAAGACGTACACGAACAGCAGGGTGAAGACGACCGGCATCAGCAGCGCGTCGAACATCGACTCGGGGTCCTGCTTGATCCACAGCAGGTTGCGGCGGATCAGGGCGCCGGTGTGGCGGAGGTGGCCGCGCAGCGGGATACGGGCGTCGGCGGTGGTGACGGCAGCGGTCGTCGAAGGGGCGGCGCGTAGCGCCTCGTTCAGGGTGGTGGTGGGCGACGGGTGGGCGCTCATGCGGCGACCTCCTCGCGGGTGTCGGTGGGCGTGGCGTCCTGCGGGGCACTGGCGCGGTGGCCGGTGAGGGACAGGAACACCTCGTCCAGGCTGGGCAGTTCGGTGGTGATGGAGCTGATGGTGATGCCACGCGCGGTGACGGCGCCGACCACGGCGGTCAGCTGCTCGTCGCTGAGGATCGGCACGAGGACGGAACCGCTGTCGGTGTCGACGGTCGTGGCGGCGAGCCCGGTGATGCCGAGCTCGTCGAGCGCGGAGGCGAGCGGCCGCAACTGCATCGAATCGACCGGCCGCACCCGCAGGGTCCGCCCCCCGACCTTGGCCTTGAGCTCGTCGATGGCACCGCCGGCGATGACCTTGCCGCGGTCGACGACGGTCAGCTCGGAGGCGAGCTGCTCGGCCTCCTCCATGTACTGGGTGGTCAGCAGGACAGTCACCCCGTCGCCGACCATCGTCTTGACCTCGTCCCACACCTCGTTGCGGGTGCGCGGGTCGAGCCCGGTGGTCGGCTCGTCGAGGAAGAGCACC
Organism: Streptomyces aurantiaciflavus; assembly: GCF_049808595.1. NCBI lineage: Bacteria > Bacillati > Actinomycetota > Actinomycetes > Kitasatosporales > Streptomycetaceae > Streptomyces > Streptomyces aurantiaciflavus. The sequence goes on from NZ_JBNCAQ010000003.1 coordinate 276,935, forward strand.
TCCGGCCGCCCGATCATCGAGGCGGCCAGGTCGAGCCGCCGCCGCATACCGCCGGAGTAGGTGCTCGCGGGCCGCTTGGCGGCGTCCGTCAGCGAGAACCGCTCCAGCAGTTCGTCGGCGCGGGCGCGTGCGTCCTTCCGCGGCAGGTCGAGCAGCCGGCCGATCATGTAGAGGTTCTCCCAGCCCGGGAGCTTCTCGTCCACGGAGGCGTACTGGCCCGTCAGGCCGATCACCCGGCGCAGCTGCCGGGGCTGGCGTACGGCGTCGTAGCCGGCGACGGTGGCCTGGCCGGCGTCGGGGGAGAGGAGGGTGGACAGGATGCGGACGAGGGTGGTCTTTCCGGCGCCGTTCGGGCCGAGGACCCCCATGACGGTGCCCTCCCGCACGTCGAGGTCGACGCCGTCCAGCGCCTTGGTCTCGCCGTAGTGCTTCACCAGCCCCCGCACGGTGACGGCGCTGCCGGCGCCGCTGGGGTTCTTGTCGATTCGCGTCATGCCGATGACGGTGTCAGCGCTCACCGACAAACCACCGACAGACCACCGACAGCCGCCGAAAGATCGCCGACACCACCGACAAATCCCCGACGAACACAGCAACCATCAATGACGAACACAGCAACCATCAATTGAGGAACCACGACGGCGAGCAACCAGGTCCGCGAGAGCGGCGCCGGTTCAGGCGCAAAGAGCGGCAGCCCGCCGACGGGGGAAGATCGGCGGGCTGCCCGGTGCGGAGTTGGCTCAGTGAACGGAGTGTTCCTCCTGCGGGAACGTTCCGCCGACGACGTCCTCCGCGAACGCCTTCGCCGCGTCGCCCATGACCGCCCGCAGATCGGCGTACTGCTTGACGAACTTCGGGACCCGACCACCGGTCAGCCCCAGCATGTCCGTCCACACCAGCACCTGCGCGTCCGTCTCCGGTCCCGCGCCGATCCCGACCGTCGGGATGTGCAGCACACGCGTGACCTCGGCGGCCAGCTCCGCCGGCACCAGCTCCAGCACGACGGCGAACGCCCCCGCGTCCTGGACGGCCTTCGCGTCCCGCAGCAGCTGCGCGGCCGCCTCCTCGCCGCGCCCCTGGACGCGGTAGCCCATGGCGTTCACGGACTGCGGGGTGAGGCCGATGTGCGCCATGACCGGGATGCCGGACTCCACGAGCAGCTCGATCTGCCGGTGCGAGCGCTCGCCGCCCTCCAGCTTCACGGCGCCCACCCCGGCCTCCTTGACCAGCCGGGTCGCGCTGCGCAGGGCCTGCACGGGGCCCTCCTGGTAGGACCCGAAGGGCAGGTCGCCGACGATCAGGGCGCGCTGGGTGCCCCGTACGACCGCGGCGGACAGCATGGTCATCTCGTCGAGGGTGACGGGCACGGTCGTCTCGTACCCCAGGTGGCAGTTGCCCGCCGAGTCGCCGACGAGCATCACGGGGATCCCGGCTTCGTCGAAGACGGACGCGGTCATCGCGTCGTACGCGGTGAGCATGGGCCACTTCTCGCCGCGCTCCTTGGCGGCGGCGATGTCGCGAACGGTGATGCGGCGGGTGCCCTTGCCTCCGTACAGCGCCTTGCTGCCGTCGGAGGGCCTGTTCTGCACAGTCTGGGCAGCCGAAAGCTGCGTCATTGCAACGGCTCCTTACGTCATCTCGAGGCGCCCTCACGGCGTCCCCGGACCACCTCCATGGTGGCACCTCGTGCCAGGGAGGACCAGAGCGCCCTCTGTGGGTAAAGCCTCAGTAAGGAATTCCGATACGAGACCGTCTCGTATCGAAATGGTCGTAGCCTCGGCAGCATGACTACTGCTGCCGTCCCCTCCGGCCCCCGGATACCGGAAGCCGTGCACCGGCGCCGCTGGGCGATCCTCGGCGTGCTGATGCTGAGCCTGCTGATCGTCGTCCTCGACAACTCGATCCTGAACGTCGCGATCAAGACCATCTCCACCCCCGCCCCGGTCGGCCTGGGCGCCACCCAGAGCGAGCTGGAGTGGGCGATCAACTCCTACACCCTCGTCTTCGCGGGCCTGCTGTTCTCCGCCGGCCTGCTCGGCGACCGTGTCGGCCGCAAGAAAGTCCTGCTCGGCGGTCTCGCCGTCTTCGGCATCGGCTCGGCGCTCGCCGCCGAGTCCGGCTCGCCCGCCCAGCTCATCGCCTTCCGCGCGCTGATGGCCCTCGGCGCCGCGTTCGTGATGCCCGCGACCCTCGCCGTCCTCATGAACGTCTTCGAACGCGAGGAGCAGCCCAAGGCGATCGGGATCTGGGCGGGCGGCGTCGGGCTCGCCATCGCCATCGGGCCCATCACCGGAGGTCTCCTCCTCGACCACTTCTGGTGGGGTTCGGTCTTCCTCATCAACGTGCCGATCGTGCTGCTCGCCATCGCGCTGATGCTGTGGCTGGTGCCCGACTCCCGCGACCCGAACCCCGGCCGGATCGACCCCGTCGGCGTCGTCCTGTCCGTCGTAGGGCTGGTCCTGCTGGTCTACGGCATCATCCGGGGCGGCGAGCTCGCCGACTTCGCCGACCCGACCGTGCTGGCCACGATCTCCGCGGGCCTCGTCGTCCTCGTCGGGTTCGTCGTCTTCGAGAAGCGCAGCGACCATCCGTCCATCGACATCACGTACTTCAAGAGCCCGGTCTTCTCGGCCGCGATCTCCGTCATCGCGCTGGTCTTCTTCGCGTTGATGGGCGTGACGTTCTTCTCGGTCTTCTACACCCAGAGCGTGCGCGGCTACTCGCCGCTGCAGACCGGCCTGCTGATGCTGCCGCTGGCCGCCGCCCAGATGATCTTCGCGCCGCGGGCCCGACTGGTCGTCGACCGCTTCGGCAACAAGGCCACGACCACGGCCGGCATGCTCGTCATCGCGGCCACACTGGTCGCGTTCGCCACGCTGGACGCGGACACCCCGATCTGGATCCTGGAGGTCGTCTTCTTCTTCATGGGCGCCGGAATGGCCCACATCATGACGCCGACCAGCGTCGTCATCATGCAGGCCCTGCCCCGCGAGAAGGCCGGCTCCGCCTCCGCCCTCAGCAACACCTTCCGCCAGGTCGGAGGCGCGCTCGGCATCGCCGTCCTCGGCTCGGTGCTGTCGACCTCGTACCGGGGCGGCATCGAGGACCGGCTGGGCGTCGTACCGGCGGGGCTGCGCGAGACGGCGGGGGAGTCCATCGAGGCCACCCTGGGCGTCGCCGCGAAGCTCGGCCCGCAGGGCAGGTCCCTGGTCGCCCCGGCCCACGACGCGTTCCTGCACGCGATGCACGTCACCGCGCTGTGCGGGGCCGGGGTGGCGGTCCTCGGCGCGGTGGTCGTGGGGCTCTTCCTGCCCGGCAGGCCGAAGGCGCCTCAGGAGGCCGCGAAGGAAGAGGAGTTGGTGCAGGCGGACTCGTAGGACCGGCCTGCGGCCGCCCCGCTGAGCGACAATCACCCCAGTGCGAAGAAGGGACGGACGGACGTGAGTCTCGCGCGGAACGGCGCCGGTGTGGAGCAGCCCAGTCGGGGGCGACCCCGTAGCGAGGCGGTGGAGCGGGCCATCATCGAGGGGACGATGAAGCTGCTGGAGGAGGGCGTTCCGCTCGGTGAGGTGTCCATCGAGCGGATCGCCCGGACCGCCGGCGTCGGCAAGGCGACCATCTACCGCCGCTGGAGCGGCAAGGAGGAACTCTTCGTCGACGTCCTGCGGGCCGCCGAACCGGAGGACCCCGAACTCCCCGGCTCCTCCCTGCGCGACGACCTGATCGTGCTGCTGGAGTCGGTGCGCCGGCGCGGACTGGCCACCCGGTCCTCGGCGATCCTGCACAACGTCCGGGCGCAGATGAAGAGCAGCCCCAGGATCTGGGCGGCCTACCACAACACGGTCGTCGAACCCCGCCGCAGGATCGGTCTCGAGGTGGTGCGCCGCGGCCAGGAGAACGGCGAACTGCGCACCGACCTCGACCGCGAGCTGCTGTACGACCTCTTCATCGGCCCCATGCTGGTCCGGGCCGTCCTGCACCCCGACTCCGACCTCCCGGAAGGCCTCGCGGAGCAGATCGTCGACACGCTGCTGGCCGGTCTACGGCCCGTCAGTTCCCCGGCGACCGCGCCCGAATGTGAGCGTTTCGTCACAGACCGGCCCTCGTGACCCCGGACCGGAACTTCTGACGCCGACCCGTTCGTCCTCGCCCCCGTACGGCCGTCATGGGACGGCGGGATCCAAGCCGATCATCCCCTAGGGTCATACACGCGGGGGGCGAACGGTGTGCACGGCAGGCAGTGAGGCGACGGTATGGCGCAGCAGGCGTACATGACGGAGACGGACAACGGCGGCTCGGGGCCCGAGCGCCGGGAAACCCGGCTTCGGCGCCTGCTCGGACGTCTGGCCGAGCGGCTGCCGGCGAGCTGGCGCGGCGACCCGAGGATCTGGCGCCGGGGCCTCGTCGTCGCCCTGCTGGCCCTGTCGCTGGCCCTGGTGATGGTGCTGCACTCGCGTATCCCCAACCGCTTCGGCAACCTCGGCAGCCTGACGGAGACGTTCCTGCCGTGGCTGGGCGTGTTCATCCCGCTGCTGCTCCTGCTGGCGGTGGTGCGCAGGTCGGCGACCGCCCTGATCGCGGTGGTCGTCCCGGCCGTGGTCTGGCTGAACCTCTTCGGCGGGCTGCTCACCGACAAGACCGCCGGCGGCGGCGACCTCACGGTGGCCACGCACAACGTCAACGCCGACAACACCGATCCGTCCGGCACCGCCCGCGACGTGGCCGCGTCCGGCGCGGACGTGCTGGCCCTGGAGGAGCTGACGGCCTCGGCGGTGCCGGTGTACGAGAAGGCGCTGGCGGCGACGTACAAGTACCACTCGGTGCGGGGCACGGTCGGGCTGTGGAGCAAGTACCCGATGAGTGACGTCGCCGACGTCGACATCAAGCTGGGCTGGGTCCGCGCGATGCGGGCGACCGTGACCACGCCCGAGGGGCCGGTCGCCTTCTACGTCGCCCACCTGCCGTCCGTACGCGTCAAGCTCCAGGCCGGGTTCACCGCCCGGCAGCGCGACAAGAGCGCGGACGCGCTGGGCGAGGCGATCGCCGCCGACCCGCTGAGCCGGAAGATCCTGCTCGGCGACCTGAACGGCACGATGAACGACCGCTCCCTCAACGCCGTCACCTCCCAGATGCGTTCGGCGCAGGGCGCGGCCGGCAGCGGCTTCGGCTTCAGCTGGCCCGCGTCGTTCCCGATGGCGCGCATCGACCAGATCATGGTGACCGGCGTGGAGCCGGTCACCTCGTGGACCCTGCCGGAGACCGGCAGCGACCATCTGCCGGTGGCGGCGCGTGTGAAGGTCACCACATCATGACCCGGTGAGCTGCCGGAATACGGGGCCGGAGCGGGTTTGTTCCGCAGTTGAACATACGATGGAACCGAACCCCTCTCCCTGAAAGGCACAGGCTTCTCCATGCCCCTGGCCCTGCTCGCCCTCGCCGTGGGTGCCTTCGGCATCGGCACCACCGAGTTCGTGATGATGGGACTGCTGCCCGACGTCGCGGACGACCTGCACATCTCGATCCCGACGGCCGGACATCTGGTCTCCGCGTACGCGCTCGGCGTCGTCATCGGCGCCCCGCTGCTGGCGGCGGCGACGGCACGGCTGCCGCGGCGCACGGTCCTGGTCTCCCTGATGGCCCTGTTCGTGGCGGGCAACGCGCTGTCCGCGTTCGCCCCGGGCTACGACTCCCTCCTGGCCGCCCGCTTCCTCAGCGGCCTCCCGCACGGCGCCTTCTTCGGCGTCGGCGCGGTGGTCGCCACCAGTCTGGTCGCGCCGGAACGCAAGGCCCGCTCGGTGTCGCTGATGTTCCTCGGCCTCACGGTCGCCAACATCGCGGGCGTTCCGGTCGCCACGCTCGTCGGCCAGCACCTGGGCTGGCGGGTCACCTTCCTCGGCGTGAGCGTGATCGGGCTCGCGGCGATAGCCTTCCTGGCCGTACTGATCCCGGCCTCCCGCACGCACGCGGCACCCGCCACGGGCCTGCGCGGCGAACTGGCGGCGCTGAAGTCGCTCCCGGTCTGGCTGGCACTCGGTACGACGGTCGCGGGCTTCGGCGCGCTCTTCGCCGCGTACAGCTACGTCACGCCGATGCTGACGGACGCCGCCGGGTACGCCGACTCCAGCGTGACGGTGCTGCTGGCGCTGTTCGGCGTGGGCGCGACCATCGGCAACCTGCTCGGGGGACGCCTCGCGGACCACGCGATGCGGCGCACGCTGTTCGGGGGCCTGACCTCCCTGGCGGCCGTCCTGACCCTCTTCCCGCTGCTGATGCGCACGCAGTGGAGCGGTGCCCTGGCCGTCGTCCTCCTCGGCGTCGCGGCCTTCGTCGCCGGCACCCCCCTCAACCTGATGGTCATGGAGAAGGCCTCCTCGGCCCCCTCCCTCGCCTCCTCCGCCAACCAGGCGGCCTTCAACCTCGCCAACGCCGGCGGCGCCTGGATCGGCGGCCTCGCCCTGGCAGCGGGCTTCGGCGTGACGTCCCCGGCGGTGGCGGGCGCGGCCCTGGCGGTGCTGGGCCTGGCAGTGGCCGGCGTGGCGTACGGCGTGGACCGGCGCCGGGCGTCCACCGGAGCCGCCGGGCACCCCGGCCGGGAGCGGATCGTGGCGACGCATGTGCCGGAGGCGGTGGAGGCGGGGGCGCGTCGCTGACGAACCTGGTGCGATGCGCCGTACGGGAGCGGTCCGGTGGGCGGCCGCGGGTTCGTCGTGGCTGGTCGCGCAGTTCCCCGCGCCCCTGGGGCGCCGGGCTTCGCCCCGGCCCCCCAACTCCGCCCGGGGGCGGGTTGGTGGGCAAAGAGCCCGGTTACCCGTCGAAGCGGGCCAGGTCCCGCAACCAAACCGTCGCCGAGCTGTCGGACGGTGCCCGCCAGTCGCCGCGCGGGGAGAGCGAACCGCCTGCCGAGACCTTCGGCCCGTTCGGCATGGCCGAGCGTTTGAACTGCGCGAACGCGAAGAAGCGACGGCAGAAGACCTCCAGCCACCGACGGATCTCGGGCAGGTCGTAGGCGACCCGCTTGGCCTCGGGGAAGTTCGGCGGCCAGGCGCCGGCCTCCGGGTCGTGCCAGGCGTGCCAGGCCAGGAAGGCGATCTTCGACGGCCGGAAGCCGTACCGCAGGACGTGGAAGAGCGTGAAGTCGTGCAGCGCGTACGGGCCGATCTTGGACTCGGTGGACTGCATCTCCTCGCCCGGTACGAGCTCCGGGCTGATCTCGGTGTCGAGGATCGCGGCGAGCGTCCCGCCGGTCTCCTCGTCGAACTGGCCGCTGCTGATGACCCAGCGGATCAGATGCTGGATCAGCGTCTTCGGCACGCCCGAGTTGACGTTGTAGTGGCTCATCTGGTCGCCCACGCCGTACGTGGACCAGCCGAGCGCCAGCTCCGACAGGTCACCGGTGCCGAGCACGATGCCGCCGCGCTGGTTGGCCAGCCGGAACAGGTAGTCGGTGCGCAGCCCGGCCTGCACGTTCTCGAAGGTGACGTCGTACACCGGCTCGCCGGAGGCGAACGGGTGGCCCATCTCCTTCAGCATCAGCCGCGCGGTGGGCGTGATGTCCAGCTCGGCCGCGGTGACGCCGAGCGAGTTCATCAGCTTGTGGGCGTTGGCCTTGGTGTGGTCGCTGGTGGCGAAGCCGGGCAGCGTGAAGGCCAGGATGTCGCTGCGCGGGCGGCCCGCGCGGTCCATCGCGCGGGCGGCGACGATCAGCGCGTGCGTGGAGTCCAGGCCGCCGGACACCCCGATGACCACCTTCGGGCCGCCGATCGCCGCCAGCCGCTGCTGAAGGCCCGCGACCTGGATGTTGTACGCCTCGTAGCAGTCCAGGGCGAGGCGGTCGGGGTCGGCCGGCACGAACGGGAAGCGCTCCAGGCGACGGCGCAGCCCCAGGTCGGTGAGCGGCGGGTCGAGCTCGAACGTGACCGTGCGGAAGTCGCCGGTCCGCGCGGCGTGCGTACGGCGGTTGTCGTCGAACGTGCCCATCCGCTGCCGCTCCTGCCGCAGCAGGTCGAGGTCCACGTCGGCCACCGCGTAACTGTCGCCGAGCGGGAACCGCTCGGTCTCGGCCAGCAGCACGCCGTTCTCGTGGACCATGGCCTGGCCGTCCCAGGACAGGTCGGTGGTCGACTCGCCGAGGCCGGCCGCCGCGTAGACGTACGCGGCGAGGCAGCGGGAGGACGCCGAGCGGCACAGCAGCTTGCGGTCCTCGGCCCGCCCGACCGTGATCGGGCTTCCCGAGAGATTGACGAGGACGGTCGCACCGGCGAGAGCCGCCTCCGCGCTGGGCGGCACCGGCACCCACATGTCCTCGCAGATCTCCGCGTGGAGCACGAGCCCCGGGACGTCGTCCGCGGCGAACAGCAGATCCACGCCGAACGGCACGGTCTCGCCGCCGACGCGGATCGACCCGCCGCGCTCGTCGGCGCCGTCGCCGATCTGCCGACGCTCGTAGAACTCCCGGTAGTTCGGCGGGTACGACTTGGGCACGACGCCCAGGACGCGGCCGCGGTGCACGATCACCGCGCAGTTGTAGACCCGGTTGCGGTGGCGCAGCGGGGCGCCGACGACCAGCACCGGCAGCAGATCCACCGAGTCGGCCACGACCTCCTTCAGCGCCTCCTCGACCTGGTCGAGCAGCGCGTCCTGCAGCAGCAGGTCCTCGATCGAGTAGCCGCACAGCACCATCTCCGGGAAGACGGCGACGGCCACCCCCTCCCCGGCGCACCGGCGCGCGTGGCGCAGGACCGCTTCGGCGTTGGCATGCGGGTCCGCGATGACGGTGTGACCCGTGCATGCCGCGACGCGTGCGAAGCCGTGCTGATAGATCGACCAGAAGTTCAACGGAGGCACGAGGAGCAGTGTAATCGTCAGAGAGACGCGATGGGGTGGCGTGAGATGTCGCACACCTCACGCCACCCCATACGGCGCTGCCTGTGGCGTCAGCGTCGCCGGTACGACTCCACGTAGCCGTTCGCGGGCGTGCCGACGCCGGTGACGTCGTCGTAGCCCTTCACGGCGGACAGCGAGCTGTCCTTGCCGAGGCTGCGTACGGAGGTCAGCAGACCGTCCGCCGCGTCGTAGCTGTTGGCGTAGTCGACGCGCGCGACCGCGAGGCCGGAGCCCGTCGGATTGTCGGTGACGTCGTGATAGACCCGCGTCCCGAACTTGGAGTAGATCACCGGGTTGGCGAACCCGATCGCGTGGCCGCCGCGCGCCTGCTGGGCGAGGGCCTGTACGGCGGCGATGACCGGCGCGGCCAGCGAGGTGCCGCCGATGCGGTACTCGCCGTACTGCTGCGAGCCGTCCGGGAAGGTCTGCGTCTGCCCGACCTTGAAGCCGGTGTTGGGGTCGGCGATCGCCGCGATGTCCGGGACGACCCGGTTGCCGGCGGCGCTGTTGGCCGTGGCGAGCGCGTCCGGGACGACGCCCTTCTGGTAGTACGGCTCGGCGACCGTCCTGCTGGTGCCGCCGCCCGCGCCCGAGGTGAACGCGCCGGGGAAGCCGTCCCAGCTCTTGCCGTCGGCCGACAGGGCTGCCTTCTCCGTGCCCCAGCCGGTCTCCCACAGGTACGTGTCGCCCTTGCCGACCGCCAGCGAGGTACCGCCGACCGCCGTCACCCACGCCGAGTTGGCCGGGGTGTCGACCTGCTTGGTCCCGGTGTTCGCGACCTCGTCGCCGTTGTCGCCGGAGGAGAAGTAGAAGCCGATGCCCTCCACCGCGCCGAGCTGGAAGACCTGGTCGTAGGCGGCCGCGAGGTCCGGCGTCTGGTTGGCCTCGATGTCACCCCAGGAATTGGAGACGATGTCGGCCAGACGGTTGTCGACGACCTTGCCGAGCGAGTCGAGCAGGTCGTCGTCGTAGCAGGAGGCGGCGCCGACGTAGGTGACGTTCGCGGCGGGCGCGACCGCGTGCACGGCCTCGACGTCGAGGGTCTCCTCGCCGTACCAGCCGGAGGCGTCGCACTCCTTGGTCTTCGTGTAGTTCTTCGGCAGCACCTGGGTGAGCTGACCGGTCTTCCAGGCCGCGTCCCCGTGGTTCTTGGCGTAGGTGGCCGCGTCGTAGGCGATGGTCGGCGAGGCGTACGCGTCGGTGATGGCGATGCGCACCCCCTTGCCGGTGTACGTGCCCGCGCCGTACGCGGCCCGCAGCTGCTTGCCGGTGTACCCCTGCACGGCGTACGGGATCTTCGTGCCGTACGCGTCCGGAAGCGTGGTCGCGATGTTCGAGCCGTAGTACGACGAGAACGGGCCGGCGTTCCTGAACACGGCGGCAGGCGGCGGGAGTTGGTCCTTGGCGCTCGCCCGGTGCGGCGCGTTGTCCAGGCCGGTCACCGTCAGGACCGCGCCGTCCAGGCTCGCGGGCGCCGAGGCGGTCGCCGCGGGCGCGCGGTAAGTCGTCGAGCCCTTGGCGTAGTTGTGCAGCTGGGTGCCGAAGGCATTCTCGGCGGCGGCCACGTCACCGGTGACGGAGACGTAGTGCCGGGTGACGCCCGTGACCTTCAGACCGGCCGACGTCAGCCAAGCTCTGACCGCGGCGACCTGCGCCGCGGTCGCGCCGAAGCGGGCCTGCGCCTGCTGTGCGCTGAGGTACTTGCCGTAGGCGGGTGAACTCGGGTCGGACACGGCCTTCGCGTAGCGGGCGAGACCGGCGGCGTCCCGGCCGGCGAGGTAGACCCGCGCGGTCACCTTGGAACTGTCCGGGGTGGCGCCCCGGTCCGCCTTGGCCGTGGCCCACGCCGGCCTGGTCCCGGCCAGCGGATCACGGGCCGGGCCGTCCGCGGCGTGCGCCGCGGGGACGCCGAGCGCGAGCGCGCCGGCGATCATGGGCAGTGTCGCTGCCATGCTCGCCCCGGCGCGCAGGGCGGCGCGGTTGGATCTCATGGGACCCCCTGTGGGTGGTTCGTCACGAGTGGATCACTCGACGCTCGCCACTCTGTCGATGAACCGTTCATGCCAGGGGAATGCGGAACCCAAGAAGAACCCTGCCCGGACCAAGAAGAGTCCAAGTGATCGAAAGGCAGGGTGATTTGAGGCTTACGCCCGACGAGGCCGACACCGCGCCGCCACGGGCGTGATCCGCCGGACCGGCCCTACGCCCGGGGTGCGGCGCCCCGCTCCTTCAGCAGGTCCGCCATGAGCCGCAGTTCCGACTCCTGCGCCTCGACCATGCCCTGCGCGAGCCGCTTCTCCACGCCGACCGTGCACTTGGCGACACAGCCCTCGGCCATGTGGATGCCGCCCTTGTGATGGTCCGTCATGAGCTGCAGGAAGAACACCTCGGCCTGCTTGCCGTTGAGGGTTCCCAGCTTCTTCATCTCGGCGTCGGTGGCCATGCCCGGCATCAGCGCGCCGTCCTCGCCGGAGGCCATGCCACTCATGCCCATCCAGGCCATCGGCTCCTGCGAGGACACCTTCGGCAGCCCCCACAGATCGAGCCAGCCGATCAGCATGCCGCGCTGGTTGGCCTGCGTCTGCGCGATGTCGTAGGCGAGCCGCCGCACGTCCTCGTCCCGGGTGCGGTCGCGCACGATGTACGACATCTCGACGGCCTGCTGGTGGTGCACCGCCATGTCCCGGGCGAAGCCGGCGTCCGCCGAGTCGGCGGACGGGACGTCGGCGCCGTTGTCCCCGGCGACGGAGTAACTGATGGCCCCGGCCGCGACCAGCACCCCGGCCACGGCCACGGCGACCCCCGCGTACCTCACTGCGACAGACCGCCCGTGCACGCGGCCCCCGGCTCGGGCGTCTGCTCGCCCTGCACGAACTTCTCGAAGAACTTGTCCAGGTTCGGGTCGCTCGCGCCGGTCACCGTCCGCTGGTGCCCCCACGCCGTCAGCACGATCGGGTCGGCCTGCTTGTCGTCCGGGCTCATCAGCGTGTACGGCGTCTTCTTCACCTTCGCCGCGAGCGCGTCGACGTCCGCCTTCGAGGCCTTGCTGTTGTACGTCACCCAGACCGCTCCGTGCTCCAGGGAGTGCACGGCGTTCATGTTGTTCAGCGCCTTGCCGTAGACGTCGCCGTTGCAGTTCATCCAGGCCTGGTCGTGGTCCCCGCCGACCGGCGGCTCGGTCGGGTACTTCACGGTCTTGGTGACGTGGGTGCGCCCGAGCGTCCCCTTCCACGTCCGCACCCCGTCCGAGCCGGTGACGAACTTCCCCGCGGTCGCCTTGGCGTCGGTGGAGGAGTCGTCGTCCGCCTGCGTCTGCACCAGGAACACGGTCCCCGCCACGAGCCCGGCGACCACGACGACGCTCGCCGTGATCGTGAGGATCCGGTTGCGCCGCTCACGCGCCTGCTCGGCTCGCCGCATCTCCTCTATGCGCGCCTTGCGCGCCGCGTTGGTGCTGTTCTTGGCGGAACCCATGGGGCCTGTCCTTCGGTGGAGGGGCGGACGGGGTGAGGCGTACGGGGTGTTCGGGGCGTGCGGGTCCGCTGATCGTAATAGGGAAGGGCGGGGATCTCGTAGGCAGGTCACAGCCAACTGCCGACCGGACGGACACCGAGACGGCCCCCGGGATAATTTGAAGCGAAGATGCGTATTATCTACGCTTCCTCTCATGCGGCTCTTGCGATCCACCGACCTGGCGCTGCGCGTGCTGATGCGGCTCGCGGTGGCGGGCGAGACCACCCCCACGACCCGTGATGTGGCGGCCGCCATGGAGGTCCCCTACACCCACGCGGCCAAGGTCGTGGCCGAACTCCAGCACATGGGCCTGCTGGAGGCCCGCCGCGGCCGCGGCGGCGGCCTCGCGCTGACCGGGAAGGGCCGTACGGCGTCGGTGGGCACCGTGGTCCGCGCCTTCGAGGGCGACGGCGACGTCGTGGACTGCGAGGGCGCGACCCCCTGCCCCCTGAACTCCGCCTGCCGGCTGCGGGGGGCGCTGCGCCGGGCGCAGGAGGCCTTCTTCGCGTCCCTGGACCCGGTGACGGTGTCGGACATGGTGGCCGAGCCGACGGGTCCGCTGCTGCTGGGCATCCCCCGGCCGGCCTGAGCCCGCCCCGCCGAACGGTGCTCGCCGGCGCGCTTGTCGGCGGGCGCCGCTACCGTCCCCTGCATGCGATCACTGATCACGGCCGTCCGCGAACACGACGAGGCCGCCCGCTTCCTCGCCTGGCCCGGCGACTTCGACCTGGACCTGGGCGACCACGGCGAGGAGGTCCACCTCGCCTCCGGCGCGGCGCTCGAGGGATTCGCGGGCGACGGCGCCGGCGGTACCTACTTCTTCTGCGGCGAGGGCGGCGAGGAACGTCCGATCCTGTACGCCGACTCCGAGGGCGGCGCGGCGCTGGTCGCGATCGGTCTGCCCGAACTCCTGCGCCTCCTCCTGGTCGCCCCGTGGTGGCGTGACTGCGGGGCGTTCACCGCGGAGGAGAGCCGGGAGGCCGCCGCCGAGTACCTGGCGGACATGCCCGACCTGGCCGACCGACGGGACCGTGCCGCCGCGGTCCTCGGCCTCACCCTGCCGACGGAGGCGGACGCCCTGGCCCGCCTCCGGGAGGTCGCGGTCGGGGCCGGCAAGGACTTCGTCCTCGTCCTCACGCCGGAGGACGAGCCCTACGACCCCCTGATCACGGCCTGACGGACGTCAGGCCCCCGCCAGCCACAGATCCGGCCCGAACACCTCGTAGTGCACGTCTGCCGGAGCCACGCCCTTCTCGATCAGCTGCGTCCGTACCGCTCGCATGAAGGGCAGCGGGCCGCACAGGTACGCGCGCGTGCCGGGGTGCACGGGGACGTCCGTGAGGTCGGCGAGGCCGGTGCGGGCGCCCTCGGGGGCGTCCTGCTCGTACCAGAGGTGGACGTTCGCCTCGGGGAGCTTGGCGGCGTAGGCCTCGTGGTCGGTGCGCAGGGCGTGGTCGGTGGGGGAGCGGTCGGCGTGCACGACGGTGACCGGGGCGTCGTGGCCGGTCGCCGCCAGGTGGGCCAGCATCGGGATCATCGGGGTGACGCCGATGCCGGCCGAGGCCAGGAGCAGCGGGGTGCCGGGGGCGTCGGTGAGGACGAGGTCGCCGTACGGCTCGGACAGTTCCAGCACGCTGCCCTCGCGCACGCGCGCGTGAAGGTGGTTCGAGACCTCGCCCTCCGGGGTCGTACCGCCGGGGACACGCTTCACGCTGATCTGGCGTACGGCCGCGTCGGACGCGGCGGAGAGGCTGTACTGGCGGATCTGGAGGGCGCCGTCGGGGAGTTCGGTGCGGACGGAGACGTACTGGCCGGGGAGGAAGTCGCGCACCGGGGCGTCGTCGAGGGGACGCAGGCGGAACGTGACGACGTCCGCGGTCTCCGGGACGCGCTCGACGACCTCCCACGTCCGCCAGGCGTGGCCGCCGCGCTCCTCGTACAGCCGCTTCTCGATCGCGATCAGCGCGTTCGCCATCAGCCAGTAGACCTCGTCCCAGGCGGCCGCGACCTCGGGGGTGACCGCCTCGCCGAGGACGCCGGCGATGGCGGCGAAGAGGTGTTCGTGGACGATCTCGTACTGCTCGGGGGTGATGCCCAGGGACGCGTGTTTGTGGGCGATGCGGGTCAGCATCGCGTCGGGGCGGGTGTCCGGGTGCTCGACGAGGTGCGTGGCGAAGGCGGCGATCGAGCCGGCCAGGGCCTGGCGCTGGGTGCCGGCGGCCTGGTTGCCGCGGTTGAACAGGTCGCGCAGCAGCTCGGGGTGGGCGGTGAACAGGCCCGTGTAGAAGCGTTCGGTGATCTCTCCGATGGCCGCTCCGACGGCGGGGAGCGTCGCGCGGACGGTGGCTGCGGACTGGTCGGACAGCATCAGGCCTCCTGGGGCTCACTTGCCGGGGCCCTGTTCGGCGGCCGGCGGTCGGCACCGTATTAAAACTTGCATCTGAGATGCAAATTTAGGAGATGGGGCGGGACGTCAAGGGGGCCGGGCATTACGGATGTCGGTCCGAGCAGGCAAGATGGGCGGCAGAGCAGTACACCTGCCGTACGCGAGGCGTTCAGGCCGGGGTCGCCGTCACGATCAAGGTCCGCAACGCGCACGAAATGCGGTTGTGGTGGGATGCTCAGGTGCCCGACCGCCTCCCGCGGGACCGGGGGCAGGCGGCCTGACCAGCAAGGATGGGGAAGCGGAAGATGGACAAGCAGCAGGAGTTCGTGCTCCGGACCTTGGAGGAGCGCGACATCCGGTTCGTACGCCTGTGGTTCACGGACGTGCTGGGCTTCCTCAAGTCCGTCGCCGTGGCCCCGGCGGAGCTCGAGCAGGCGTTCGACGAGGGCATCGGCTTCGACGGCTCCGCCATCGAGGGCTTCGCCCGCGTGTACGAGTCCGACATGATCGCCAAGCCGGACCCCTCCACCTTCCAGGTCCTGCCCTGGCGCGCCGAGGCCCCCGGCACCGCCCGCATGTTCTGCGACATCCTCATGCCGGACGGCTCCCCGTCCTTCGCCGACCCGCGGTACGTGCTCAAGCGCGCCCTGGCCCGCGCCTCCGACCTGGGCTTCACCTTCTACACCCACCCCGAGATCGAGTTCTTCCTGCTGAAGGACCGCCCGCTGGACGGCTCACGCCCGACCCCGGCCGACAACTCGGGTTACTTCGACCACACCCCGCAGAACATCGGCATGGACTTCCGCCGCCAGGCGATCACCATGCTGGAGTCGATGGGCATCTCCGTCGAGTTCTCCCACCACGAGGGCGCCCCCGGCCAGCAGGAGATCGACCTCCGCTACGCCGACGCGCTCTCCACCGCCGACAACATCATGACCTTCCGCCTGGTCATGAAGCAGGTGGCGCTGGAACAGGGCGTCCAGGCGACCTTCATGCCGAAGCCGTTCTCCGAGCACCCCGGCAGCGGCATGCACACCCACCTCTCCCTCTTCGAGGGCGACCGCAACGCGTTCTACGAGTCCGGCTCGGAGTACCAGCTGTCGAAGGTCGGCCGGTCCTTCATCGCCGGTCTGCTCAAGCACGCCGCCGAGATCTCCGCCGTCACCAACCAGTGGGTCAACTCCTACAAGCGCATCTGGGGCGGCTCCGAGCGCACCGCCGGCGCCGGCGGCGAGGCCCCCTCCTACATCTGCTGGGGCCACAACAACCGCTCCGCCCTCGTCCGCGTCCCGATGTACAAGCCCGGCAAGACGGGCTCGGCACGCGTCGAGGTCCGCTCCCTGGACTCCGGCGCCAACCCGTACCTGGCCTACGCCATGCTGCTGGCCGCCGGCCTCAAGGGCGTCGAGGAGGGCTACGAACTCCCGCCGGGCGCCGAGGACGACGTCTGGGCGCTCTCCGACGCCGAGCGCCGCGCCATGGGCATCGAGCCGCTGCCGCAGAACCTGGGCGAGGCCCTCACCCTCATGGAACGCAGCGACCTCGTGGCCGAGACCCTCGGCGAGCACGTCTTCGACTTCTTCCTGCGCAACAAGCGGCAGGAGTGGGAGGAGTACCGGTCCGAGGTGACGGCGTTCGAGCTGCGGAAGAACCTGCCGGTGCTGTAGGGGCAGGTCGGAGCGGGCGACCCGCTGGGACGACGTATGGGGCCGACGGTCGTGGACCGTCGGCCCCATGCGCCCCACCGCTTCTGGGCCATCTCCGGGCCGTCACCGCTGGTCCCCCCCACGTGGCTTCGACCTCAACGTGAGCGTCGCCGGCGAACAGCGTGGCCAGTCGGTCCTTCTGCTTGTCGGTGAGTAGGTCAGTGCCGGTGTGGAGGGTTCGCCGGTCGTGGCTTGTGGGCCGTTCAGCCACGGGGCATTCAGCGGCCGATGTCGTCCAGCTCGGTCAAGTCCTCATGCGAGAGGAAGAGTCCCGCGCCGGCGATGTTCTCGCGCAGGTG
The DNA here is from genome assembly GCF_049808595.1 of Streptomyces aurantiaciflavus. Lineage (NCBI taxonomy): Bacteria > Bacillati > Actinomycetota > Actinomycetes > Kitasatosporales > Streptomycetaceae > Streptomyces > Streptomyces aurantiaciflavus. Next base: position 293,722 of record NZ_JBNCAQ010000003.1, read on the forward strand.
CGCTGTCGATGACGTGCCGGGGATGAGCAGGATGTTAGGTGATCGCTGCAGCAGCCAGGCCAGTGCGACAGACATCGGGGTCGTCCCCAATCGAGCGGCGACCGCCGAGAGCGCCGAGGACTGAAGCGGGGTGAAGCCCCCGAGGGGGAAGAAGGGCACGTACGCGACGCCTTCGGTGACGAGCCGGTCGATGAGCTTGTCGTCGTGGCGGTGGGCGAGGTTGTACATGTTCTGCACGCACACGATCGGCGCGATGCGCTGTGCCTCGGTGACCTGCTCCTCGGTGGCGTTGCTGACCCCGAGGTGGCGGATCAGGCCCTGCTGCTGGAGTTCGACGAGCGTCTCGAACGCCTCGGCGAGCGAGCCGGGCTGGGGACCTTCGGCGTTGCCGAGTCGGAGGTTGACCAGGTCGAGTACGTCGACCTGGAGGGACTTGAGGTTGTCGTGGACCTGGCGGCGCAGATCTTCGGGTCGTCGGGCCGTGGGCCAGCCACCCTGTTCGTCGCGGGTCGCGCCCACCTTGGTCACGATGTGCAGCGACTCGGGATAGGGGTGCAGTGCCTCACGGATCAACTCGTTGGTGACGCGCGGCCCGTAGGCGTCGCTGGTGTCGATGTGGGTGATACCGAGGTCGACCGCTGCACGCAGAACCGCCAGGGCACCCTCGCGATCGGCGGGCGGCCCCATGACCCACGGGCCGGCCAGTTGCATGGCGCCGTAGCCGAACCGGCTGACGGTCAAGTCACCCAGAGTCCAGGTGCCGCCGGGAAGAGAGAGGGAGGGTGTGCTCATCCTGTTGCCTTTCGTCGTGCACTGGGGGGTGGCGCCTGCTGCCTCCCTGCATCAGCATTGGAGAGAAACTTCCTGTCGGGAAGTAGGCACTTTGGAGTGCGTAACCCACCCATCGGTGAGAGGCGCGATCAGTGACGACGATGAAGGCGGCCCAGAAGAGGGCTCAGGCCAAGGTGGAGTACAACGCGTTCCTGGCAGGGTGCCCCAGCCGGCAACTGCTCGACCGAATCTCGGACAAGTGGGTCGTCCTGATCCTGTGTGCGCTGGGCGGCGACACCAGCCCTGGCCAGCCCGGTGCAGCACACGCAGACGCTCCGAAGGCGATGCGTTACTCCGAGATCTCTCGTCTTCTGGCCGGGGTCAGCCAGAAGATGCTGACCCAGACGCTACGGGCGCTGGAGCACGATGGCCTGCTCACCCGTACCGTGACACCAACCGTCCCTGTCACCGTCTCCTACGAGCTGACCGACCTCGGCCTCTCGCTCCACCACATGATGCGCGGGCTCAGAAACTGGGCGCAGACACACATGGCCGAGGTCCTCGCAAACCGCGAGAACCACGACGCCCGCACCTCCTGACGACTCCACCCAACCGTCCAACAGTTGGGTTCGGTCGGCCCGGCCCGAGAGGCTCGGCCGGTGTTACGGGCAGGTGGCCGTGTAGGGCAGGCCCGGGGCGTACTGCTGCCAGTCCTCGCGGGACAGGCCGGTTCCGGTGATGGCGCAGGCCGCGCCGGTCGGGTCGGCGGCGATGGCCGGCAGGTCGCCCAGGTTCCACAGTTCGACCGTGCCGGAGTCCAGGGTGACGGCCAGCGTCCTGCGGTCACCGCTGAACCGGACGTCCACCACCTCGGCCATGACGTCCGTGAGCGTCGTCGCCAGAGTGGGGGGCGTGGAGCCGCTCACGGACCAGAGACCCGCCCGGCCCGTGGGGCTTCCGGTCGCGATCAGGTGGCCCGCCGGGTGGACATCGAGCTGCGAGAGCCGGTCGGGGACCTGCGTCGAGGAGAGGAAGCTGCGCCCCTCGTCGCCCACCGACCACACGGCCAGGGCGCGCCCCTCGGTGGTGACCAGGTGACGTCCGTCACCGCTGAAGGCCGCGAAGTCGTAGCTGTCGAACTGCATCGACTGCAGATCCGAGCTGTCCCGCGGGGGCAACAGGACCGGGGCGGACGGCTTCGTGACGTCCCACAGGGCGCCGGGGAGGGCCAGTGTGGTGCCGTCCGGCCCGAAGACCGCCGGGGTGGTGCCCATGAAGGGCAGGGACGGCAGGTCGGGGGACGCGGAGGCCGAGGTCTCCCCACGTGGTGTGTAGGGGTTCACCAGCTTGGTGGGGACAGGGTGGCGCGGGTCGCGGATGTCCCACAGGCCGAACCAGGGCTCGCCGAAGAGTGTGGCACCAACTGCCGCGAGCGCCGGCCGGCGAGGGCTGAGCGCGACCGCCGTCACTCCGGACCTCGTGGAGATCTCGGCCAGCTGACGCGGCGCCCCCAGATCGGAGGTGTCCCACAGCGTGATCCTGCCGTCGGGGTTCACCTCGCCGGCCTGACTGCCGACGGCCAGCACGGAGCCGTCGCTGTTGAAGGAGACCGTCTCAGCTCTCTGGAGTTGGCCGGTCAGCGGCGTCCTCCTGCGCGGGCGGGTGGGATCGGAGGTGTCCCAGAGCCACACCTTGCCACCGGTGCCCCCGACCGCCAGTTTGCGGCCGTCGGGGCTGAACGCCGACGCCGCGAGCCGGAAGGCGTCCATGGTCAGGGTGGCGACCCGCACCGGGGCCCGGCTGCCCGTCAGCCAGCGTGTGAGGGCGCCGGTCTGGTCCGCCAGGCTGATGGTCCGGCCGTCACGGCTGAAGGCGGCGGCGTCGACCGGCCTGGTGTGCTCGCCCAGCATGACCGGCCGGCCGGGGTGTGCGGGGTCGCTGACATCGCGGAGAAACACCGTCTTGTCCAGCACGGAGGCGACCAGGGAACGGCCGTCCGGACTGAACACGACCGATTCCACCTGGTCCTTGTGGTCCAACCGGGCCAGCTGCCGAGGCGTCCTCGGAGTGCGGAGGTCCCACAGCGTCAGCGTCCTGTCGTTCCCGACCGCGAGGACGGGGGCGGTTCGGCTGAACACGGCGATGCCGAAGTGCGGGCGCCGTGCCACCGCCCGTGGGCGACGCACGTCACGGATGTCCCACACCGTCCACCCCGTGGTGTGCGTGACGCTCCCCGGTTCGAGGGAGCCGTCCTTGGCGGTGAAGTAGCCGGAGCCGGTGACGAGGGTGCGCCCGTCGGGGCTGAACATGACCGTGTCCGAGTCGTAGGCGGGCAGCGCTCCGGTCAGCCGCCGCGGCGCGGACGGCTTGGTCACGTCCCAGAGCTGCAGCGTGCCGTTGGCCCGGCCCGTGACCACGGCCATGGTGGTGCCGTCGGGACTGAAGGCCGCCGCCACCGCGTCCTGCAGGGCCCAGTGCAGCACCCGGCGTGGACGGGCGCGGTCGGCGAGGTCCCACAGCATCAGGCTGCTGGTGCCCCGCTGGATGCCGTCGGACGGGTTCAGACCGACGTTGCCGACGGTCGCCAGCAGGCGCCCGTCGGCACTGAACGTCATGCTGACGACGGACTCCAGCGGACCGGTGAGCCGCACGAGCCGCCTCGGGTGGACGGCGTCGCGCGTGTCCCACAGGGTGACACCGGTGTCCGACGTGGTGGCCAGCAGCGTGCCGTCGGGGGCGTAGGACGCCTGGTCGTGCTTCCCGACACCGGTCACGGACCTGCCGGCCAGGCGCGTGCGGTGCAGTGTGGTGATCAGCCCCTCCCGGGCCTCCGCCGTCGGCTTGACGCGGCCGGCGGCCAGGCTGAGCCGCAGTGAGAGGAGAGGGTCGCTGTCCCGGAGGTTCTCGGCCTCCGCCTGCAGTGCCCGCACGGTGGCCAGGCGGCGTTGCTCCTCGGCCAGCCGCCGCTGTTTCTCGGCCTCCCGGCGCCGCTCGTCGGCGAGGTTCGCCATGATCAGCGCGATCACCAGCAGCACCGTCAGGGCGCCGACGCCGGCGCGACGCAGCCGCACGCTGCGGGCGTGCTGCCGTACCTCCTCGCTGTCCAGTTCGTCCTTGGAGACGCCGTGGACGGCCGCCGCCAGCATGCCGACGGCCTCCCGGAACCTGCCGTGGTTCAGGGAGAGGTTCGGCTCGGCGGCGGCCCAGCGCAGGTCCACCCAGAGCGGTTCCCCCTGGAACCAGCCCCGCAGGCCGTCGGGCAGGGCGGTCGTCCGCTCCCACTGGAAGTCGCCCCGGTGGTGGTCCCAGACGATCTCACCGCCGGTCAGGACGATCAGCATCGTCTCGGGGCCGTGGTGCGCCTTCCAGAAGTCGATCTCCCGCCGGACCCAGGGAGACCGGGCCGACTCCGGCGAGGCGAGCAGGATGAAGTAACGGGAGCTCTCCAGGGCCCCCTCGATGGTGGTCCATAGGTCCGGGTTGGCCGCCAGGCTGGCCTGGTCACGGAAGACCCGCAGGGCACGCGGCCGGTTCCAGGGCTTGGCCAGACGGTGCAGCCCACGCTGCAGAGCGGGGGCGAGCGCGCTGTCCGCCGCATGGCTGTAGGACACGAAGGCGTCGTAGGAGCCGCGCGACGTGGGGGACGGCGTCATGAGTGCGACGCCCGCCACAGCGTGTGCTCACGCGAGATGGCGTCTTCCGATCCGCCGACGAAGCCCGCCCATTCCTCCTCGGTCCGCGCGTGCCGTATCCGCGCACCGATGGTGGCCAGTTCGTGGTGGGCCATCGCGTAGGCGGTCGCGAGGTTCTGGTGCTGCTTGGTCTGCACCCACGCCACTCCGGCCGCGGCCAGCGCCGCCACGAGACCGGGGATGTCAATGTCGATCAGACCGGCCGACTTCAGCACCCCGGCGGTCAGGCCGAGGAGTTCCAGTACGGCGAGGAGGACCGACCACTGCGTGGCCCTGCGCTCGTTCCAGCGGGCCTTCGTCCCGTACCACTCCTGCTGGTCCCTGATCCGCGCCCGAAGGTACAGCTCACGGCGCTCCTCCAGCGGCAGCGCACGGACTCGGCGCATGCCCTCGGTCACCTGCTCCGGACTGCCGTGATCGGGGATCAGCAGGAGGGGTTCGACATCGGACTCGATCTCGGTGAACCGCGCGAGCAGCAGGTCCGCGGCCTCGTCCTCGTCGAGGTCCGTGATCCCGAGCGGGCTGCCGCCCACCATGTACCGCCAGGTCAGGGTCTTCGTCGACTCGGCGACCGCGCGCCCCGCGTACCACTGCCGGTCGGGGCGCTCCCGCAGCATGTACACATCGCTGACGAGGGCTGCCCCGAAGGCCACCGACGCCACGACGGCGGCCACGTCCGCGCCACCGGCGCGCAGGGCCACCACACCGAAGGCCGCGGCGGTCACCAGCGCGCCGAGCCGGAACCGCGTGACGGCGAGATGGCGGCGCTGCCCCTTGAGCGAGTTCCCGTCGGCCGACCGGTACAGCGCCGGAAAGTCCTCGAAGCCGACCGTCACCGCCATGCGCTCCCCCTCCCCGAGACCTGACCCCAGGATGCCGGAACTCCTTTGTGCCATGGGTCCGTTCAGCCCCAGTGATCGTGCCCGGTGCTCCCTGCGGGCAATCAGGACAAGCGGCGGAAGAAGGGGCGGGCGGCGGGAGCAAGGGGCGGGCGGCAGGAGAAGGAGAAGCGCAGGAGAAGCAGGAGCGCGGGCGGAGCAGGAGCGCGGGGAACAGGTGCGCGAGAGGAACGGGAGCGCGGGCGGCGGAATGGCGCGTGCCCCGGACGGAGCCGGGTGCGCTACCGCTGCTGCCGGGCCAGTTCCGTCAGCACCTGGTGCAGCGGTTCCGTGGCGCGGCGGCGGTACTCCTGGATGGACCAGCCGTTGCCGTCCGGGTCGGTGAAGTACATGAAGGTGGCGCCGTCGTCGGGGGCGTACTGGATCGGCTCGGAGACGTCCAGGCCGCGCTCCACGAGCTCCGCGCGGGCGGCCTTGATGTCGGCCACACAAAGCTGCAGGCCCTGGTAGGAGCCGGGGGCCGGGCGCGGGCCCCGCGTCAGCTCCCAGACGCTGTCGCCCAGGGCGATCGAACAGCCCGAGCCGGGCGGTGTCAGCTGGACGATCCGCATGCCCGGCATGACCTCCTGGTCGATGTCCACATGGAACCCGACCTTGTCGCGGTAGAAGTCCCGGGACCGGTCGATGTCGCTGACCGGCAGCGGGATCACTTCTAGCGTGTACTGCATCGCTGGTCCTCCAGGTCGCCTCTGACGGAGTCGGGCCGGCCGTGTCGGTCGCGTCGCCACCGCGTCCGGCTGAACGGCTCCCCCCTACCGAAGCCGAAAACGGTCCCCGGCGCCACAGCGAGGACAAGGGCGTGTCCGGAACCGTGCGGGAAGAAGCCGTCCCGCACCCCGAAGCGCGGAAGGCCGCGTACTCGCGCCTCCCGGGCCGCGGCCGGCTCGCGCAGCCGGTGGTCGTCCCGCCCCGGATCAACATCGTCCCCTCTCCAGGACAGCCCCGCCGTACCACCGGAACTCATCGCTCCTGGCCCCGGCGCTTCCCCCGGGCTCTCCGGTTAGGCTCAAACCCGTACGACCTTGATCGGAGTCGAGGAGGCCGGGGATGACGGCGGCGCCGGGGCGTAGGAGCAGTACCTTCACACGGCTGCTGCGGCACGGTTTCATCGATCCGTCCGCCGCGGAGCGGCTGCTCGAGAGTGCCGAGCTGTCGCCCGTGCGCAATGATCCCGTCCTGCTGGAGGCCCTGGGGCGGACCGCTGATCCCGATCTCGCGCTGCAGGGGCTGGTGCGGCTGCTGGAGGCGCAGCCGGGGGCCACCGCGCGGCGCGGGCTGCTCGACATGGTCATCGCGGCCAAGCCGTTGCGGGACCGGCTGCTGGGCGTGCTGGGGGCGTCCGCCGCGCTCGCCGATCATCTGGCCCGGCACCCGCGGGACTGGGAGGCGCTCGTCACCTACGAGCCGCGTGACCTGCATCCCGGGGTCGAGGAGTTCGAACGGGGGCTCGCCGGGGCGACCGACCCGGTGTCGCTGCGGATCGCCTACCGGCGGTGCCTGCTGGCCATCGCCGCCCGCGATGTCTGCGGGACCACGCACCTGGCCGAGACGGCCGCCGAGCTGGCCGACCTGGCCACCGCCACGTTGCGGGCCGCGCTCGGTCTCGCGTGTGCCGCGGCGCCGGGCGACGCCGCGTTGTGCCGGCTCGCCGTCATCGCGATGGGCAAGTGCGGCGGGCACGAGCTCAACTACGTCTCCGACGTCGACGTCATCTTCGTGGGCGAGGCCGTCGACGGGGCCGACGAGGGCAAGGCCCTGCGGGCCGCCACCAGGCTCGCCTCGCACATGATGCGGATCTGCTCGGAGACCACCGTCGAGGGGTCGATCTGGCCCGTCGACGCCAACCTGCGGCCCGAGGGGCGCAACGGGCCGCTGGTACGGACGCTCAGCAGTCATGTCGCCTACTACCAGCGGTGGGCCAAGACCTGGGAGTTCCAGGCGCTGCTCAAGGCCCGGCCCGTCGCCGGGGACCTCGCCCTGGGCGAGGAGTACGTCGCCGCCGTCGAACCGCTCGTGTGGCAGGCCGCCGAGCGGGAGAACTTCGTCGCCGACGTGCAGAAGATGCGGCGCAGGGTCGTCGAGAACATCCCCGCCGCCGAGATCGAGCGGGAGCTGAAGCTCGGGCCGGGCGGACTGCGGGACGTCGAGTTCGCCGTGCAGTTGCTGCAGCTGGTGCATGGGCGGGCCGACGCGTCGCTGCGCAGCGGTACGACGCTCGACGCGTTGCAGGCGCTGGCAGCGGGCGGGTACGTCGGGCGCGCCGACGCCGTGCAGCTCGACGAGGCGTACCGGTTTCTGCGGTCCATGGAGCACCGGATCCAGCTGTACCGGCTGCGGCGGACCCATCTCGTGCCGGAGGGGGAGGCCGATCAGCGGCGGCTCGGGCGGTCGCTGGGGCTGCGTACCGATCCCGTGGGCGAGCTGAACCGGGAGTGGAAGCGGCACGCCGCCGTGGTACGGCGGTTGCACGAGAAGCTGTTCTACCGGCCGCTGCTGGACGCGGTGGCCCAACTCCCCTCCGGTGAGGCGCGGTTGAGCAGTGAGGCGGCCCGGGAGCGGCTGGTCGCGCTCGGGTACGCCGATCCCGCGGCGGCGTTGCGGCATCTGGAGGCGCTGGCCTCCGGGGTGTCGCGGAAGGCGGCGATCCAGCGGACCTTGCTGCCGGTGCTGCTGGGATGGTTCGCCGATTCCGCCGATCCGGACGCCGGGCTGCTCAATTTCCGCAAGGTGTCGGACGCGTTGGGAAAGACGCCCTGGTACCTGCGGTTGCTGCGCGACGAGGGGGCCGCCGCGGAGAACCTGGCGCGGGTGCTGTCCGCCGGGCGGCTCGCGCCGGACCTGCTGCTGCGGGCGCCCGAGGCGGTCGCCTTGCTGGGAGACGGGGACGGGGGAGCGGGCGGGCTGGAGCCGCGGGGGCGGGCCCATCTGGAGCAGGAGATACTCGCGGCGGTCGGGCGCGCGGAGGGCGCCGCGCAGGCGGTCACGGCCGCGCGGGGCGTGCGGCGCAGGGAACTGTTCCGTACGGCTGCCGCGGACATCGTCGGGTCGTACGGGACGGAGGCCCAGCCCGCCGAGGCCGACCAGGGCGCGCTGGTGGACCTGGTCGGCGGGGCGGTGTCGGATCTGACGGCCGCGACGCTGGCCGGCACGTTGCGGGCCGTGGTGCGGGAAGGGTGGGGCGACACTCTGCCCACCCGGTTCACGATCATCGGCATGGGGCGGTTCGGGGGGCACGAGCTGGGCTACGGGTCCGACGCCGACGTCTTGTTCGTGCATGAGCCGTGGGAGGGGGCCGACGAACAGGAGGCCGCCCGGGCGGCCAACGCCGTGGTGGCCGAGGTGCGGCGGCTGCTGCAGATCCCCAGTACCGATCCGCCGTTGCTGATCGACGCGGATCTGCGGCCCGAGGGGAAGTCCGGGCCGCTGGTGCGCACCCTGAAGTCCTACGAGGCCTACTACCGGCGGTGGTCGCTGGTGTGGGAGTCGCAGGCGCTGCTGCGGGCCGAACCCGTCGCCGGCGACGAGGAGCTGGGGCGGCGGTTCGTCGAGCTGATCGACCCCCTGCGGTATCCGAAGGCGGGGCTGGGCGCCGACGCCGTACGGGAGATCCGGCGACTGAAGGCGCGGATGGAGTCGGAACGGCTGCCTCGCGGGGCGGACCCCAAGCTGCACACCAAGCTGGGGCCCGGAGGGCTGTCCGACGTCGAGTGGACGGTGCAGTTGCTGCAGCTGCGGCACGGCGCCGAGGTGGCGGGGCTGCGCACCACCCGCACGCGCGCCGCCCTCGCGGCCGCCCGGGCTGCCGGCCTTCTGTCGGAGGAGGCGGCGGGGATCCTCGACGAGGCGTGGGTGCTGGCCACCCGGGTGCGGAACGCGGTGATGCTCGTACGGGGGCGGGCCGCAGACACGTTCCCGTCGGAGGCACGGGAGCTCGGAGCTGTCGGACGGTACCTGGGGTACGGGCCGGGCCACGTCGGGGACATGCTGGACGACTACCGCCGCACCGCCCGGCGGGCCCGGGGGGTTGTGGACGAGCTGTTCTACGGGGGGTAGGCGCGGGTGCTCGGCGCGGCTCCGTGGGGCGCGGCCGGGTGGAGTGCGGTGTGGGGACCGTGGCGGTGCGGCCCACTGGACTCACCGGCCACCCGGCAACGCTCCCGCCCCCGCCCCCTACGCCTTCGTGGGCACCAGCGCCCTGCCCGCTCCCCGGCCCGGAACCAGCTTCGGCAACGCGTACGGCATGGATCCGTACCAGACCCGCGCCACCGTGAAGCCGAAGGCGAGGCAGAGGGCGCCGCCCACCGCGTCCAGCCAGAAGTGGTTGGCCGTGGCGACGATGACCACCAGCGTGGCCGCCGGGTAGAGCAGGCCGAGGACCCGGACCCAGGGGACGGTCGCCAGGGCGAAGATCGTCAGGCCGCACCACAGGGACCAGCCGATGTGCATGGACGGCATCGCGGCGTACTGGTTCGACATGTTCTTCAGGTCGCCGGAGGCCATCGAGCCCCAGGTCTGGTGGACCACGACCGTGTCGACGAAGTCGCCGCCGTTCATGAGGCGTGGGGGAGCGAGGGGATACAGGTAGTAACCGACCAGGGCCACACCGGTGGTGGCGAAGAGGACCATGCGGGTCGCGGCGTAGCGGCCGGGGTGGCTTCGGTAGAGCCACACCAGGACGCCCAGGGTGACGACGAAGTGCAGGGTCGCGTAGTAGTAGTTCATGCCGATGACGAGCCAAGTCACCGAGTTCACGGCGTGGTTGACCGACTCCTCCACGGCGATGCCCAGGTGGTGTTCGGCCTTCCAGATCCAGTCGGCGTTGCGCAGCGCCTCGGCCTTCTGCTCCGGGACCGCGTTGCGGATCAGCGAGTACGTCCAGTAACTCACCGCGATCAGCAGGATCTCGAACCAGAACCGGGGGCGACGGGGCGTACGCAGACGGTGCAGGAGCCCCGGACCCGCCTCGGCCGTGACGGCGTCCGGAACGGCCTCTTCGCGGCCTTCCAGTGGTGTCACGGTCGCTTCACCCATGGATACAGAGTCTGCCAGAAAAGCCTTCTCCCCCGATCATCCCAGGGGTCCAGTCCTACCCGCATGTTCTACGACCGGCAGACCCCTACGGGTACTCCTCTTGCACTGCCCGAAACCGATGGCTCTCCGCCCTACGGACGACTGCGGTCTCCGGGCGCCGAGGCCGTCGAGCCGCGCACCACCAGCTCCGGCATGAAGACGAACTCGCTGTGCGGGGCGGGCGTCCCGCCGATCTCCTCCAGGAGCGTGCGGACCGCCGCCTGGCCCATCGCCGGGACCGGCTTGCGGATGGTGGTCAGCGGCGGGTCGGTGAAGGCGATCAGGGGCGAGTCGTCGAAGCCGACCACCGAGATGTCCTGGGGGACCGCCAGACCGCGCTGGCGTGCGGCGCGTATCGCGCCCAGGGCCATCATGTCGCTGGCGCAGACGATCGCCGTGCAGCGGCGGTCGATGAGCGCCGTGGTGGCGGCCTGACCGCCCTCCAGGGTGTAGAGGGAGTGCTGGACGAGCTCCGACTCGATCGTCTCCGGGCCGAGGCCCAGCTGGTCCTGCATCGCGCGGACGAAGCCCTCGATCTTGCGCTGCACCGGGACGAAGCGTTTCGGGCCGAGCGCCAGTCCGATGCGGGTGTGGCCCAGGGAGACGAGATGGGTGACGGCCAGCGTCATCGCCGCCCGGTCGTCGGGGGAGATGAAGGGGGCCTGGACCTTCGGGGAGAAGCCGTCGACGAGGACGAAGGGGACGCCCTGGGCCCGCAGCTGCTCGTAGCGCTGCATGTCGGCCGTGGTGTCCGCGTGCAGCCCGGAGACGTAGATGATGCCGGCGACCCCGCGGTCGACCAGCATCTCGGTCAGCTCGTCCTCCGTGGAGCCGCCCGGGGTCTGGGTGGCGAGGACCGGGGTGTAGCCCTGGCGGGTCAGCGCCTGGCCGATGACCTGGGCCAGGGCGGGGAATATCGGGTTCTCCAGCTCGGGCGTGATCAGACCGACCAGCCCCGCGCTGCGCTGACGCAACCGGACCGGGCGCTCGTAGCCCAGGACGTCCAGGGCGGCGAGCACGGACTGGCGGGTGGTGGCGGCGACGCCCGGCTTCCCGTTGAGGACGCGGCTGACGGTCGCTTCACTCACCCCCGCCTGCGCAGCGATGTCGGCAAGCCGTGTGGTCACAGGGGTGGACTGTACCGGCCAGGTGTCACCTTGCACACCAATCGGACGCCGTGGCCGACCCGTCGAACGGATCGGCCGGGGCTGCTGCGTCATCGCGCTCCCTCGTGAAAGTGATGGCAAGAGCTTGCAGAGTCTTGCACAACCATCACGTGCCCCGCTGAGGAGCCGTTGAACCGGGTCAACAACGGTCTCGCGGTGGTTGTCATCAGGTCACGCCCGGATAACTTCGAAGATGTCTTGCGCTTTTTTTCTGCAAGGTCTTTCGCAACGCTTACATCGCTGTTACGTTCACGTCGCCCGGCGGCCGCCGCAACGGCGCAGTCGGCAAGTCGACAGGGACGGCGGACGGGACCGCTCCCTGGCTACACGGGCTTTCACCCTCAAGGAGAACTCATGCGGCGTGGCATAGCGGCCACCGCGCTGGTGGCGTCCCTCGCCCTCGCGGCGACGGCCTGCGGCGGAAGCGACAGCGGCGACTCGGCCGACGGCCCGGTCACCATCACCTGGTGGGACACCTCCAACGCCACCAACGAGGCGCCGACGTACCAGGCCCTGGTCAAGGAGTTCGAGGCCGCCAACAAGGACATCAAGGTCAAGTACGTCAACGTCCAGTTCGACCAGGCGCAGAACAAGTTCGACACCGCCGCCGGTTCGAAGGGCGCCCCGGACGTGCTGCGCTCCGAGGTCGGCTGGACCCCCGCCTTCGCCAAGAAGGGCTTCTTCCTGCCGCTGGACGGCACCGAGGCCCTCGCCGACCAGGACAAGTTCAAGTCCAACCTGATCGAGCAGGCCAAGTACGAGGGCAAGACCTACGGCGTGCCGTTCGTCACCGACACGCTCGCGCTGGTCTACAACAAGGAGCTCTTCGCGAAGGCCGGCCTCACCGCCGCCCCGAAGACCTGGGACGAGCTGAAGACCGCCGCCGCCACCATCCAGGCCAAGACCGGCGTCGACGGCTACTGGGGCTCCACCCAGGCCTACTACGCCCAGTCCTTCCTGTACGGCGAGGGCACCGACACCGTCGACGCCAAGGCCAAGAAGATCACCGTCGGCTCGGCGGAGGCGAAGAAGGCGTACGGCACCTGGCTCGGCCTGTTCGACGGCAAGGGCCTGCACAAGGCCGACACCACCGCCGACGCCTACGCCCACATCCAGGACGCCTTCGTCAACGGCAAGGTCGCCGCGATCATCCAGGGCCCCTGGGAGATCACGAACTTCTACAAGGGCACCGCGTTCAAGGACAAGGCCAACCTCGGCATCGCCACCGTCCCGGCCGGCTCCACCGGCAAGGCGGGCGCCCCGACCGGCGGCCACAACCTCTCGGTCTACGCCGGCTCCGACGAGGCCCACCAGAAGGCCGCGCTGAAGTTCGTCAACTTCATGACCTCCGCGAAGTCCCAGGCGACCATCGCCCTGAAGAACTCCACCCTGCCGACCCGCGACGACGCCTACACCGACCAGGTCAAGGCCGACCCGGGCATCGCCGGCTACGGCGCCGTCCTGTCCGCCGCCCAGCCGCGCCCGGCGCTGCCGGAGTACAGCTCGCTGTGGGGTCCGCTGGACACCGAGCTGCCCAAGATCGCGGGTGGCAAGGAGTCCCTCGACAAGGGCCTGAGTAACGCCGAGACCGCCATCGCCAAGCTGGTGCCGGACTTCAGCAAGTGAGCCCCGAGTGGCCGTCGGATCACCCAGCTCATGGGGGGAGTGATCCGGCGGCCACCGGCCTGCGCCCAGCCCCACGCCCTGATCCGCAGACCTTCCAGAAGGTGTCGAACCATGACAGTCGCCATCGACCGCGCGACCGGCAAGCGCCGCGGTGACGCGCCGCGGCCCGGGCTGGGCCAGCGCCTGAAGCACGGCTACCAGAAGCACTGGTACGCCTACGCGATGATCGCCCCGGTGGTGATCGTCCTCGGCGTCCTCGTGCTGTATCCGCTGGCGTACGGCTTCTACCTCACCCTCACCGACGCCAACAGCCTCAACACGGCCCGCACCATCGGCGTCAACGAGATCGAGGCCACCTACAAGTTCATCGGCCTGGACAACTACGCCGACATCCTGTGGGGTCCCACGGCCTACGACCGCTTCTGGTCGCACTTCATCTGGACCATCGTGTGGACGGCGCTCTGCGTCACGCTCCACTACTTCATCGGGCTGGGCCTCGCGCTGCTGCTCAACCAGAAGCTCCGCGGACGCACGTTCTACCGGCTCGTCCTCGTCCTGCCCTGGGCCGTACCCACCTTCGTCACCGTCTTCGGCTGGCGGTTCATGCTGGCGGACGGCGGCATCATCAACGCCGGCCTGGAGGCGCTGCACCTGCCGGCGCCGCTGTGGCTGGAGGACACCTTCTGGCAGCGGTTCGCGGCGATCATGGTCAACACCTGGTGCGGTGTGCCGTTCATGATGCTCTCCCTGCTCGGCGGCCTGCAGGCCATCGACGCCTCCCTCTACGAGGCCGCGGAGATGGACGGCGCCAACGCCTGGCAGCGCTTCCGGTACGTCACCCTGCCCGGCCTGAGGTCGGTCAGCTCCACCGTCGTCCTGCTGGGCGTCATCTGGACCTTCAACCAGTTCGCCATCATCTTCCTGCTGTTCGGCGACACCGCCCCGGACGCCCAGATCCTCGTCACCTGGGCGTACTACCTCGGCTTCGGACAGCAGCCGCGTGACTTCGCCCAGTCCGCCGCCTACGGCATCCTGCTGCTGGCCGTCCTGATCGTCTTCACCTCCTTCTACCGCCGCTGGCTCAACCGCAACGACCAGCAGCTCGCGATCTGAGGCAGGAGTTCCCATGAGCACGAGCACCACCGAGACCTCCGCCGTGCAGACCGAGCCGGCCCCCGCGGCCACCCCACGGCGCACCGCCCGCCGGCGCGGCCGGCGCGGACCGCTGGCCACCCTCGCCACCCACGGCGTCCTGATCGTGGCGAGCCTCGTCGCGTTCTTCCCGGTCGCCTGGCTGATCTTCCTGTCTCTCGGCCCGGACAAGGACGACTACCTGCACCCCGGCCAGATCTGGCACAAGATGACGCTCGACAACTACACGTTCGTCCTGCGGCACACCGGGTTCTTCGACTGGCTGCAGAGCACGCTCATCGTCGTCCTCGGGACCACGGCCATCGGTGTGATCATCGCCGCCACCAGCGGCTACGCGGTCTCCCGCATGCGCTTCCCCGGCTACAAGAAGTTCATGTGGGTCCTGCTCGTCACCCAGATGTTCCCGGTCGCCGTCCTCATGGTGCCGATGTACCAGATCCTGTCGGACCTGGGCCTCATCGACACCTACCTCGGCCTGATCCTGGTGAACTGCACGACGGTCGTGCCGTACAGCGCCTGGCTGCTCAAGGGCTACTTCGACACCATCCCGTTCGAGATCGACGAGGCGGGACGCGTCGACGGGCTCAGCCCCTTCGGCACCTTCCTGCGGCTCGTCCTCCCGCTGGCCAAGCCCGGCCTCGCGGTCGCCGCGTTCTACAACTTCCTCACCGCCTTCGGCGAGGTCGCCTTCGCCTCGACGTTCATGCTGACGGACTCGAAGTACACCTTCGCCGTCGGGCTGCAGAGCTTCGTCAGCGAGCACGACGCCCAGCGCAACCTCATGGCCGCCACCGCGGTGCTGATCGCGATACCCGTCTCCGCGTTCTTCTACCTCGTGCAGAAGAACCTGGTGACCGGCCTGACCGCGGGCGGCACGAAGGGGTGACCCTCCGCCGGGCGGGCCGCGAGGGGCCGTCGGTCGTCGGCGGCGCCGTCGTGGCCGGTCGCTCCCCCCACTCCCGGCTTCTCCCCGCTCCCGGCTTCTCCCCGCTCTCGGCCTCGCCCGAGCGAGAGGGACCCCCGTGTACGGGGGCGCCCCCCATCGCGGCGGAGCCGCGAGTCGATCCAGCCCCGCGCCCCTGCGGGGCGCCGCACACTCCCGCGCGGCTTGCCGCGCGGGTGGCGGCCGCGGTGTCCATCCGACCCCGCCGGCACCGCGGCCGCCTCATCACCTCGTCACCCTCCCCCACTCTCGGCCGCGTTCGAGCGGGGGGACCCCTTCGAAACCCGACCATCCCCATGACCGCAAGCCCGTTACGTACCACCACCAAGGACGCCATGAGCCAGCAGCACTCCGCCGCACCGGCCCCGACCTCCCGGCCCGCCTCGGCCGTCGCCACCGTCGCCCAGCGCGGCGACTGGTGGCGGGACGCGGTGATCTACCAGGTGTATCCGCGCAGCTTCGCCGACAGCAACGGCGACGGCATGGGCGACCTGGAAGGCGTACGCTCCCGCCTGCCGTACCTGCGCGACCTCGGCGTGGACGCCGTGTGGCTCAGCCCCTTCTACGCCTCCCCGCAGGCCGACGCCGGCTACGACGTCGCCGACTACCGGGCCGTCGACCCCATGTTCGGCAACCTCCTCGACGCCGACGCGCTCATCCGCGACGCCCACGAACTGGGCCTGCGGATCATCGTCGACCTCGTCCCCAACCACTCCTCCGACCAGCACGAGTGGTTCAGGCGGGCGGTCGCGGAAGGCCCCGGCTCGCCCCTGCGGGAGCGCTACCACTTCCGTCCCGGCAAGGGGAAGAGCGGCGAACTCCCGCCCAACGACTGGGAGTCCATCTTCGGCGGGCCCGCGTGGACGAGGGTCACCGAGCCCGACGGCACCCCCGGCGAGTGGTACCTCCACCTCTTCGCCCCCGAGCAGCCCGACTTCAACTGGGATCACCCGGCGGTGGGCGACGAGTTCCGCTCGATCCTGCGCTTCTGGCTCGACATGGGCGTCGACGGCTTCCGCATCGACGTCGCGCACGGCCTGGTGAAGGCGGAGGGGCTCCCGGACGTCGGATCCCACGATCAGCTCAAACTGCTGGGCAACGATGTCACGCCGTTCTTCGACCAGGACGGCGTCCACGAGATCTACCGGCAGTGGCGCACGATCCTCGACGAGTACGCCGGCGAGCAGATCTTCGTGGCCGAGGCCTGGACGCCGACCGTCGAGCGCACCGCGAACTACGTACGTCCGGACGAACTCCACCAGGCCTTCAACTTCCAGTACCTCAGCACCGAGTGGGACGCCGAGGAACTGCGCAAGGTCGTCGACCGCACCTTGGACGCCATGCGCCCGGTCGGCGCCCCCGCCACCTGGGTGCTGTCCAACCACGACGTCACCCGGCACGCCACCCGCTTCGCCAACCCGCCCGGCCTCGGCACCCAGATCCGCACCGCCGGCGACCGCGAACTGGGCCTGCGCCGGGCGCGGGCGGCCACGCTGCTGATGCTGGCGCTGCCCGGCTCGGCGTACGTCTACCAGGGCGAGGAGCTCGGCCTGCCGGACGTCGTCGACCTGCCGGACGAGGTGCGCCAGGACCCGGCGTACTTCCGCGGCGCCGGCCAGGACGGCTTCCGTGACGGCTGCCGGGTGCCGATCCCGTGGACGCGCACGGGATCGTCGTACGGCTTCGGCACGGGTGGCAGCTGGTTGCCTCAGCCGGACAGCTGGGGCGAACTGAGCATCGAGGCCCAGACCGGTGACCCGGACTCCACCCTCGAGCTGTACCGCTCCGCCCTCGCCGTCCGCCGCGAGCAGCCCGACCTGGGCGCGGGCGACTCGGTGGAGTGGCTGAAGGCCCCCGAGGGCGTCCTCGCCTTCCGGCGCGGGGAGTTCGTCTGTGTCGCCAACACCGGCGAGGAGTCGGTGACGACCCCGGCGTACGGCCGTCTCCTGCTCGCCAGCGGTGAGGTGAGCGAGACGGACGGCGAGGCGAAGGTGCCGGGCGACACCACGGTGTGGTGGACGACCGCCTGACGCCCCGCAACTTTTTTCATTGAATTTCATACGGCCCGCTGCCCATCCGGGCGGCGGGCCTCTAACATCTGCGTGACTGCAAGGTTGCTGAAATATTTCAGCAAGAGCCTTCAATGAAGAAGGAACCCCACATGGCACGCAGAACCCTCTCCGGGGCGGCCGCCCTCACGGCTGCTCTTGTCATGCTCCCGACTGCAGCCGCGCAGGCCTCCCCGCCCGGCGCCAAGGACGTCACGGCCGTCCTCTTCGAGTGGAACTTCGCCTCCGTCGCCAAGGAGTGCACCAACACCCTCGGCCCGGCCGGCTACGGATACGTCCAGGTCTCCCCACCCGCCGAGCACATACAGGGCGCGCAGTGGTGGACGTCGTACCAGCCGGTCAGCTACCGGATCGCCGGCCGTCTCGGCGACCGCACGGCCTTCCAGAACATGGTGAACACCTGCCACGCGGCCGGTGTGAAGGTCGTCGTCGACACGGTCGTCAACCACATGTCGGCGGGCAGCGGCACCGGCACGGGCGGATCGTCGTACACGAAGTACGACTATCCCGGCCTGTACTCCTCCTACGACTTCGACGACTGCACCGGCCGGATCACGAACTACGCCGACCGCTGGAACGTCCAGCACTGCGAACTGGTCGGCCTCGCGGACCTGGACACGGGCGAGGAGTACGTCCGCAAGACCATCGCCGGGTACATGAACGACCTGCTGTCCCTCGGCGTCGACGGCTTCCGCATCGACGCGGCCAAGCACATCGACACCAATGACCTCGCGAACATCAAGTCCCGGCTGACCAACCCGAACGCGTACTGGAAGCAGGAGGTCATCTACGGCAGCGGTGAGGCCGTCCAGCCGACCGAGTACACGGGCAACGGCGACGTGCAGGAGTTCCGCTACGCCTACGACCTCAAGCGCGTCTTCAACAACGAGAACCTCGCCTACCTGAAGAACTACGGCGAGGGATGGGGCTACATGAACAGCTCGGTGGCCGGCGTCTTCGTCGACAACCACGACACCGAGCGCAACGGCTCCACGCTCAGTTACAAGGACAACGCCAACTACACCCTGGCCAACGTCTTCATGCTGGCCTGGCCCTACGGCGCGCCCGACATCAACTCCGGCTACGAGTGGTCGGACGCCGACGCCGGCCCGCCGAACGGCGGCCAGGTCGACGCCTGCTGGCAGGACGGCTGGAAGTGCCAGCACAAGTGGCCCGAGATCATCCGCATGGTCGCCTTCCGCAACGCGACCCGCGGTGAGGCCGTCACCAACTGGTGGGACAACGGGGG
The DNA here is from genome assembly GCF_049808595.1 of Streptomyces aurantiaciflavus. Taxonomy (NCBI): domain Bacteria; kingdom Bacillati; phylum Actinomycetota; class Actinomycetes; order Kitasatosporales; family Streptomycetaceae; genus Streptomyces; species Streptomyces aurantiaciflavus. The sequence goes on from NZ_JBNCAQ010000003.1 coordinate 312,359, forward strand.
CGACGCGATCGCGTTCGGTCGGGGCGGCAAGGGCTTCGTCGCCATCAACCACGAGTCGAGCTCCCTGAGCCGTACGTACCAGACGTCGCTGCCTGCGGGGACGTACTGCAATGTGCAGAGCAACACCACGGTGACCGTCAACTCCAGTGGGCAGTTCACGGCCACCCTCGGCTCGAACACCGCCCTGGCCGTCTACGCGGGGAAGTCGAGCTGCTGAGTTCCCCGATGCGGTGGGGGAGGGATCCCGTTCGCGGCGTCGAACCCCACCCTGAAAGGTCTTGCCGATCGTTTCAGGACTCTTGCTGAAAGGCTTTCGGCGGCGATACGGTCGCGCGGGGTCGGACCCAAGAGAGCCGTATCGCAAGGAGTCCACGTCAGTGATACCGAGATGGCCGGCGCCGCGAAGGCGCCAAACAGCCCATGCCGGACGGGTCGCCGCGGTCACCGTGACCGCGCTGGCCGCGGCGCTCGTCCAGCCTCTGGCGGCCCGGGCCGACACCCCGCCCCCGCCGCCGTCCGACGCGAAGCTCGCCGCCGAGCCCGCCCGGCACGACGCCACCCGTGAGCAGTTCTACTTCGTCATGCCGGACCGTTTCGCCAACGGCGACACGTCCAACGACCGGGGCGGGCTCACCGGCTCCCGTCTCACCACCGGCTACGACCCCACCGACAAGGGCTTCTACCAGGGCGGCGACCTCAAGGGCCTGACCAAGCGCCTCGACTACATCAAGGGCCTCGGCACCACCGCCATCTGGATGGCCCCCATCTTCAAGAACCAGCCCGTGCAGGGGACCGGGAGCAACGCCTCCGCCGGCTACCACGGCTACTGGATCACCGACTTCACCCAGGTCGACCCGCACTTCGGCACCAACAAGGACCTCGAGAACCTCATCTCCAAGGCGCACGCCAAGGGCATGAAGGTCTTCTTCGACGTCATCACCAACCACACGGCGGATGTCGTCGACTACGAGGAGAAGTCGTACGACTACCTCTCCAAGGGCGCCTTCCCGTACCTGACCAAGGACGGCAGGCCCTTCGACGACGCCGACTACGCGGACGGGCAGGCCGAGTTCCCCACCGTCGACGCCGACTCCTTCCCGCGCACCCCGACCGTCCCCGCCGCCAAGAAGAACGTCAAGGTCCCGTCGTGGCTCAACGACCCGACGATGTACCACAACCGCGGCGACTCCACCTTCGCCGGTGAGAGCTCGACGTACGGGGACTTCTCCGGCCTCGACGACCTGTGGACCGAGCGTCCCGAGGTCGTGAAGGGCATGGAGAGGATCTACCAGCGCTGGGTCAGGGACTTCGACATCGACGGCTTCCGGATCGACACCGTGAAGCACGTCGACATGGAGTTCTGGACCCAGTGGGCCACGGCGCTGGACGCCTACGCGGCCAGGCAGGGACGCGACGACTTCTTCATGTTCGGCGAGGTGTACTCCGCCGACACGGACATCACCTCCCCGTACGTCACCCAGGGCCGCCTCGACGCCACGCTCGACTTCCCCTTCCAGGAGGCGGCCCGCCAGTACGCCTCCCAGGGCGGCAGCGCGAAGAAACTCGCGTCCGTCTTCGGCGACGACTACAAGTACACGACCGACAAGGCCAACGCGTACGAGCAGGTCACCTTCCTCGGCAACCACGACATGGGCCGCGTCGGGTACTTCCTGAAGCAGGACAACCCGAAGGCCACCGACGCCGAACTGCTCGCCAAGGACCGGCTCGCCAACGAGCTGATGTTCCTCAGCCGCGGCAACCCGGTCGTCTACTACGGCGACGAGCAGGGCTTCACCGGCTCCGGCGGCGACAAGGACGCCCGCCAGACGATGTTCGCCTCCCGCACCGCCGACTACCTCGACGACGACGAGATCGGCACCGACCGCACCCACGCGAGTGACGCCTACGACACCAGCGCCCCGCTGTACCGGCAGATCAGCGCCCTGTCCAAGCTCCGCAAGGCCAACCCCGCACTCGCGGACGGCGTCCAGACCGAGCGGTACGCGGCGGACGGCGCCGGCGTCTACGCCTTCTCCCGCACGGACGCCAGGACCGGGACCGAGTACCTCGTCGCCTTCAACAACGCCGGTGAGGCGAGGACGGCGACCTTCGCGACCGGCTCGGCGAGCATGGCGTTCCGCGGGATCCACGGCACGTCCGGCACCGTGACCTCCGGCGCGGACCGGAAGGTCACCCTCACCGTCCCGGCCGGTACAGCCGTCGTTCTCAAGGCGGCCGGCAAGCTCGGCAAGCCCGCCACCGCACCGACGATCCGCCTCCAGGCCCCGGCCACCGGCGCCACCGGCACGGTCGAGCTCGGCGCCGACGTGACCGGCGGTCAGCTCAACCGCGTCGTCTTCGCCGCCCAGGCCGGCAACGGCACATGGCGCACGCTCGGCTCCGTCGACCACGCCCCGTACAAGGTCACGCAGGTCATCGGCAAGGACGTACCGGCCGGCACCGCCCTGCGCTACAAGGCGGTCGTCATCGACTCCGCCGGACGCACGGCGAGCGCCACCGCCCAGAGCACCACCGGCACGCCGCCCGCGCCCGAGATCCCCACCGCCTCCTCCCGCGACCACGCGATCGTCCACTACAAGCGTGCCGATGGCGACTACGCCGACTGGGGCCTGTACGCCTGGGGCGACCTCGCCGACGGCGAGGCGACGAACTGGCCGGACAGCCACCCGTTCACCGGCCGTGACGCCTACGGCGCCTTCGCGTACGTCAAGCTGAAGCCCGGCGCCTCGAACGTCGGCTTCCTGGTCATCGACAAGCAGGGCACCAAGGACGTCTCCGCCGACCGCACGATCGACGTCACCAAGACGGGCGAGGTCTGGGTCGAGCAGGGCAAGGAGGCCGTCCTCACGCAGCGCCCGGAGTACCCGGCCCAGGACAGGAGCAAGGCGCTCCTCCACTACCACCGCGCCGACGGGAACTACGACGGCTGGGGCCTGCACGTCTGGACCGGTGCCGCGAACCCCACCGAGTGGTCGAACCCCCTGCAGCCGGTCAAGACTGATGCCTATGGCGCAGTCTTCGAGGTACCGCTCACCGACGGTGCCACCAGCCTCAGCTACATCATCCACAAGGGCGACGAGAAGGACCTGCCCGCCGACCAGTCGCTGGACCTCACGGCGAACGGCCACGAGGTGTGGCTGTTGAGCGGCCAGGAGAAGTACCTGCTCCCGCAGCCGGCGGGCGCCGCGACCGCGCTCGACCTGACCACCTCCAAGGCGGTCTGGATCGACCGGAACACGGTCGCCTGGGACGGCTCCGAGGCCGCCGCCTCCACCCAGCTGCTGTACTCCCGCGACGGCTCGATCGCGGTGAAGGACGGCGCCCTGACCAGCGACGACGAGCGGTGGCTGCGGCTGACCAGGACCACCCTCACCGACAGCCAGAAGGCCAGGTTCCCGCACCTGAAGAACTACACCGCCTGGTCCGTCGACCCACGCGACCGCGACCGGGTCCGCGAGGCCGTGCGCGGCCAGCTCGTCGCCTCCCAGCGGGCCGCGGGCGGGGCCGTCCTGGCGGCGACGGGCGTCCAGATCGCGGGCGTGCTCGACGACCTGTACCCGGAGGCGACCGAGGCAGAGCTCGGCCCGGTGTTCCACCAGGGCCGCCCCACTCTGTCCGTCTGGGCCCCGACCGCGCAGTCGGTGAAGCTGGAACTCGACGGCTCCACCGTGGCCATGAAGCGGGACGCCACCACCGGCGTCTGGTCCGTCACCGGACCGAAGTCCTGGAAGGGCAAGCCCTACCGGTACGTCGTGCGGGTCTGGGCGCCCGGCGTCCGCCAGGTCGTCACCAACAGGGTCACCGACCCCTACTCGACCGCCCTCACCGCGAACTCCGAGCGCAGCCTGGTCGTCGACCTGAACGACGGGTCCCTCGCCCCGAGCGGCTGGTCGGGCCTGACCAAGCCCACGGCGGTGCCCCTGAAGGACGCCCAGATCCAGGAGCTGCATATCCGGGACTTCTCGGTCGAGGACCGGACCGCCGAACACCCCGGCACCTACCTCGCCTTCACCGACAAGGACAGCGACGGCTCCAGGCACCTGCGCGAGCTCGCGAAGGCGGGCACGTCCTACGTCCATCTCCTGCCGGCGTTCGACATCGCCACCATCCCCGAGCGGAAGGCCGACCAGGCGACCACCGACTGCGACCTCGCCTCCTACGCGCCCGACTCCGACCGGCAGCAGGAGTGCGTCTTTGCGATCGCCGCCAAGGACGCCTACAACTGGGGCTACGACCCGTACCACTACACGGTCCCCGAGGGCTCGTACGCCACCGACCCGGAGGGCACCGCCCGTACCGTCGAGTTCCGCAGGATGGTCAAGGCGCTGAACGAGGACGGCCTCAGGGTCGTCATGGACGTCGTCTACAACCACACGGCGGCGAGCGGTCAGGCGGCGACGAGCGTCCTCGACCGGATCGTCCCCGGCTACTACCAGCGGCTCCTCGCCGACGGCTCCGTCGCCAACAGCACCTGCTGCGCCAACACCGCGACCGAGAACGCCATGATGGGGAAGCTGGTCGTCGACTCGGTCGTCACCTGGGCCAGGCAGTACAAGGTCGACGGCTTCCGCTTCGACCTCATGGGCCACCACCCGAAGGCCAACATCCTCGCCGTCCGCAAGGCTCTCGACGCCCTGACCCTCGCGAAGGACGGCGTCGACGGCAAGAAGATCATCCTCTACGGCGAGGGCTGGAACTTCGGCGAGGTCGCCGACGACGCCCGGTTCGTCCAGGCCACGCAGAAGAACATGGCGGGGACGGGCATCGCCACCTTCTCCGACCGCGCCCGTGACGCCGTGCGCGGCGGCGGCCCCTTCGACGCCGACCCCGGCATCCAGGGCTTCGCCTCCGGCCTGTACACCGACCCCAACTCGTCCACCGGAAACGGAACCCCGGCCGAGCAGAAGGCGCGGCTGCTGCACTACCAGGACCTGATCAAGGTGGGGCTGAGCGGCAACCTCGCGCGGTACCGCTTCACCGACACCAGCGGCAAGGAGGTCACCGGCGCCGAGGTCGACTACAACGGCAGTCCGGCGGGCTACGCCGACGCCCCCGGCGACGCCCTCGCCTACGCCGACGCCCACGACAACGAGACGCTGTTCGACGCCCTCGCCTTCAAACTCCCCGAGGACACGACGGCGCAGGACCGCGCCCGGATGCAGGTCCTCGCCCTGGCCACGGCCACCCTCTCCCAGGGCCCGGCCCTCTCCCAGGCCGGCACCGACCTGCTGCGCTCCAAGTCCCTGGACCGCAACTCCTACGACAGCGGCGACTGGTTCAACGCGATCCACTGGAACTGCGCCGACGGCAACGGCTTCGGCCGCGGACTGCCGCCGGCCGCCGACAACGCGTCCAAGTGGCCGTACGCCAAGCCCCTGTTGAGCCGGATCGACGTGGGCTGCCCGCAGATCGAGGGCGCCTCCGCCGCCTACCGGGACCTGCTGAGGATCCGTACGACGGAGAAGGCGTTCTCCCTCGACACGGCCGCGCAGGTGCAGTCGGCGCTGTCCTTCCCGCTGTCCGGCGAGGACGAGACGCCCGGCGTGATCACCATGGAACTCGGTGATCTGGTCGTGGTGTTCAACGCGACCCCGCAGGACCGGCGGCAGCGGATCGCCGCCCTCGCCGGCCACGGCTACCGGCTGCACCCGGTGCAGGCGGCGGGCGCGGACCCGGTCGTCAAGTCCGCGGCGTACGAAGCGGAATCGGGAACCTTCGCCGTTCCGGGGCGGACCGTGGCCGTGTTCTCCCGGACCGCCTGACAAGAGCATTACCTTGGTGGAGCAGGCCCCGAACCGGGTCTGCTCCACCGGCGTGTCCGAGGGCTGACATATGGACGTCAACGGCGTGCGCACCGACACGACCGTGCTGGTCGTGGACGACACGGCGGCGAGCAGGTTCGCCATGGGCGCGTTGCTGCGGCGCGCCGGCCACCAGGTCGTCCAGGCCGCCACCGGCCGCGAGGCGCTCGCGGAACTCGACGTACGGCTGCGGCAGGGAGCCCTGCCCGACGTGGCCCTCGTCGACGTGGACCTGCCGGACATGAGCGGCTACGACCTGTGCCGGCGGCTCAAGGCCCGGCCGCACATGGCCGGGCTGCCCGTCGTGCACTTCTCGGTCGCCGCCCTCGCCCCGGAGGACCGCTACGAGGGGCTGGACGCGGGGGGCGAGGCGTATCTGACGATGCCCGCCGAGCCCGAGGAGATCGACGCGGTGATCCGGGCCGCGGTGCGCGCCGCGCGGCTGCGGGCCGACGACCAGGCGCTGGCCCGGAGGTTGTCGCTGCTGTCGGAGACGATCGTCACCATCCAGGCGGCGCGCTCCCTGCAGGAGCTCGCCGACGCCGCCGCCGACGGCACCGCGCGGCTCGCCGGCGGCCCGGCCGCCGTCTTCGTCCTCGCCCCCGACGGCGAGCTGTACAGCGGCGCCTCCCGGGACCGCACCTCGCTCTCGTTGCCGGACGCGAGCGCACACCGGGCCGTGGCCGGTCTGCTGCGGCGGCTCACCCGGGGGCAGAGCGGGGTGCGGATCACGACGGTGCAGGCGCCGCTGTGGCCCGCCGGGTTCTTCCGGCCCGGCATGCAGCACGACGCCCGGCTGGCGCTGATCCCCACCCAGGACGGCAGCGCCTCGGTGTGCCTGGCCACGCCCACCCGCGGGGTGCGCCGGGTGAACCCCGAGAGCGAGGCCCTGGTGGCGCGGCTCGCCCAGGCCACCGTGCTCGCCGCCGAGCCGCTGCTCATGTACCAGGTGGAGCGGCACGTCGCGCTCACCCTCCAGCACAGCTTCCTGCCCCGGCCGCACCGGCTGCCCGACCTGCCGGGCCTCGACGTCGCCGTCCGCTACGTGCCCGCCTCCCGGGACGCCGAGATCGGCGGCGACTTCTACGCGGTCCTGCGCACCGAAAAGGGGGCGCTCACCGCCGTCGGCGATGTCGTCGGGCACTCGCTGGAAGCGGCCACCGTCATGGTCGAGATCCGGCACGCGCTGCGCGCCTACTGCGTCGAGGAGAGCGACCCGGCCGTGCTCGCCGAGCGCCTCGACCGGATGCTGCAGCACTACCACCCCGAGGTCACGGCGACCGTCTGCCTCGCGCTGATCGACCCCGGCACCGGCCGCACCCGCATCGCCAACGCGGGCCACATCCCGCCGCTGATCGTCCGGGACACCCGCAGCGCCGACTACGTCAAGGCGTCCGGCCCGCTGCTCGGCCTGGGCGTGCCCCACCCGCCGCCCACCGAGCTGGTCCTGGAACCCACCGACCGGCTCCTCATGGTCACCGACGGTCTCATCGAGACCCGGGGCACGGACCTCGCGGCCTCGATGGAGCACCTGCGTGCCGCCGCCACGGGCGCCCTGCCCGGCCTGGACGCCCTGTGCGACACCCTGCTCGACTGCTTCGGCCACGACCGCGAGGACGACATCGCCATGCTGGCGCTGCGGCTGGCCGATTAGGGTGACCTCCGTCGCCCGGAACCGGGTCGCCCGCAACAGGTCGCCCAGACAGGAGTGCCCCATGCCGCAGATCACCGTCGACTACTCCGACCGGCTCGCCGACGACTTCGACCGGCCCGGATTCGCCAAGGCGCTGCACGACGCCGTGGTGGAGATCGCCGCCGCGAAGCCGCCGGCGTGCAAGACGCAGTTCCGCCGCACCGAGGACGCCACCGTCGGCCCCGACACCCAGGGGCACGCCATCGTGCACGTCCACATCGGACTGCTGGCCGGCCGCACCGAGGAGACCAGGGCCCGGCTCACCGAGACGGTCCTGGAGTTGCTGCGGCAGCACGTCAAGCCCGCCGAAGGCCTCACGCTGCACGCCTCCGCCGAGGTACGCGACCTCGACCCGTCGTACCGCAAGTACGACGGCTGAGGCACTAGGAGGCGAGGGCGAGGAGTCGGGTCACCAGGTCGGCGAACGGGCCGTCGGCCGGCTCGTCGCCCAGCACGGGCCGCAGGAGCTTGCGCAGCTCCTCGTCGTAGGCGGCGCTCACCGCCATGAGGGCGGCGAGGTCCTGGACGAGCTGCACCTCCAGTTCCTCGCGCGGGATGCGCCGTCCGTCCAGCCAGATCAGCGCGGTGGACTCGGCGAGCGAGATCCAGGAGCGGACGACCAGCTCCAGGCGCGCGGGCGGATCGGCGACGGTCAGGTGTGACAGGATCTGTTCGTAGGCGGCCTGGCGTACGGAGTCGATGAGCGCGTTCGTGGTCGAGGAGCCGACTGCCGGTCCGCCGCGCATGAGGGCCGAGAAACCGGGGCCGTGCTCGTCGACGAAGTCGAAGTACCGGTGCATGACCCGCAGCAGCCGCGCCCCCAGCGGCCCCTCGTGCGGCTCCGCGAACCGGCCCGCGAGATCCTCCGACGCACGCTTCAACGCGGCTTCGTACAGGCTGAGTTTGCCGGGGAAGTAATGGTAGACGAGCGGGCGCGAGATGCCCGCGGCCGCGGCTATCTCGTCGATGGAGACCTCGTCGGGCGAGCGACGGGCGAACAGTTCGAGGGCGACGCCGATCAGCTGCTGCCGCCGCTCCTCGACTCCCATTCTTCGGCGAACCCCGGTAGTCATGCGAACACCTTACCGATCGAATCCGGACGCGAACGGACAGGACCGGCCACCCAGTTCGGCCGCGGGGCGGACCCGCCGGCCGGCGGGACGACGTCTCAGCGCAGCCCGCTGATCGGCCGCCCGCCCTCCAGCGTGCCCTCCAGGCCCGCCCGCGCCCCTTGCCTCGTCGGTACGGCCAGCAGGTTCCCCTGCGCCGCACCGCTCACCCCGCCCGTCGCCCGCACCGAGCGCGTGTTCCGGTCGCCGGCGGCGAGGAGGTACCAGGAGCCGCCCTGCGACTTCCACAGCACCCCGGCCAGCACGTGCGGATCGCGCCGGCCGCACGCCGGTACGTCCCCCGCCTTCGCCGTGATCACCCCGAAGAGTCCGGTCGGCGTGTGGACCTGGGCCAGCACCCGCGTCCCGTCGCCCCGCCAGGTCTCGGCCCGCGTGCACACCCACACGGCCGATCCGCTCGCGTCGGGCAGCGGCTGCCGCGCGTACCCCCAGGCGTTGACCGACCGCACGCCCTGTCCCCGCGCATAGCCCAGCGAGCAGGCGAACGGCGCCCAGGTGCGCAGCGCCTGCGCGCCCACCGCCTCCTTCGGCGAGGTCGGCCGGCCGGCGGTGAGGCGGGCGGGGACGAGTTCGCCGAGATCGCTCAGCAGGTACGAGCCGGAGGCGTCCGTCAGATGCAGCACGTTCCAGCCGGTGCAGGCGCCGGTGTGCGTGGCGGGGCTGGCCAGCGGGGCGGTGATGCCGTCGGTCAGCGTCAGGTCCATCATCCCGGCGCCCGGCTTCGACAGATCCCGCTCGCCCGCCCTCGTCACCCAGGGAGCCGTGAGATAGCGGACGTTGCCGTCGGCCCGGTCCAGGACCACCGCGGCCGCCTCGGCGCCGGTCGCGCCGTCCACGCGCGCGAAGTCCAGGGCCGCCCCGGCGGTGCCGGTCCTCGGCTCGGCGTAGCGGGCGATACGCAGACCGTCGTGGAGGATCACCACGCGCCCGGTGTCGACATCGCCCGCGTAGAGGAGCTGGGGCGGGCCGGACGGGCCGCCGGTCGGGGTGCCGGGGGTGGCCGAGACACGGACGGTCTCGCCGGGGCGGGCCCAGACGGCGAGGGCGCGGCGCAACAGCGCGCTGTCGCCGGTGAGGCCACCGCGCGCGGGCCACACCGAGAAGTCGGTGCGGCCGGAGGTCTTCCAGGCGGCGGGGGAGGCCTTCACCAGCCGCCCGGGGTCGAGGGCGGCCTCGGCCGCCGGGTTCCGCGCGTACACCGGGGCGGCCGCGCCGTCGGGGCCCCAGCCGTCACCGGGCAGGGCGACCAGGGCGCCGCACACGGCGAGGGCGGCCGCGGCGGCGAGCGCGGCCCTCGTGTGCCGACGGCGGCGCATCAGGTCGGTGGGACGGGCCTGGAGCGAGCAGGGGTCGAACTCGGGGGAGTCGAGCAGCGCGTACCGCGCGGGGACCGTGTCGGCCGCGCGCAGCGCCGCGTCCACGTCCTCGACGCCGGCCTCGGCCAGCACCTCGCGCACATCGCCGTCGGGGAGCTTCTCCAGACCGCGCAGCACGTAGGCGGCGCGAGCCGGGCCGGACAGGGCGGACAGCCGCTGGTCCAGGTCCAGTTCGTCGGCGCCGCCGGAGCGGGGGAAGAGGCGCAGCCCCCACACCTGCGGCAGCAGCGGCGGCAGCTGGGACCGCTTCGGCCGGGCGCGGCGCTTCAGCGGCAGGCCCGCCTCCAGCGCCGTACGCACCACCTGGAGGCGGACGTAGGCGTAGCCGGGGTCGCCGTCGCGGGCGGTCGACTGGGCCGGGATGACGGGGGCCGAGGCGCGGCCGCGGGGCAGGGCGCGCTGGGCGAGGGAGTGGGCGGCCAGCACCCGTCGGCTGCGGCCGAGGCCCGGTGGCAGCACCAGATAGGCGAGCCGGACCAGACGCGGGTAGTGCTCGACGAGCGCGGCCTCGGCCTGCTCGACGTCGACGACCCGGTCGGTGGGGGACCCGGGTCCGGGGCGCGGGGCGACATCCTGTGACTGCACGTCCACCAGAACGAGCGAACCGGGGGATGGTCACCCGACGCCCGGGCGGGTCAGCCCTCCGGCGCCACCAGGGCGCGGGCGTAGTTCGTCATCGAGCGTCGGTAGCGCGGCAGATGGGCCGCCAGCGCCTCCAGTACGAGGGACAGGCCCTCGCGGTCGCGGCCCAGGCTCGACAGACACAGCGCCAGAGTCGCGCGTACGGCGTCGTCCAGTTCGTCGGACGGGGCGTCCAGTTCGGGCGTCAGCAGCTTGACGCCCTCCTCGGGCCGGCCGAGGTTCCGCAGGGAGCTGGAGAGCTGGATCCTGGCGCGACGGCCCTTGTATCCGTCGAGGCCGCGCGCCAGCGCCTCCTGGTAGAGCGGGACGGCCTTGTCGGAGTGGCCGGTCGAGTCCCAGGCGCAGGCCTGCTCGAACAGGCCCGGCGCACTGCCCTCCGGCAACTCCGCGACGAGCGCGTCGATCACGGCCCGGAAGTCCGCCGCCTTCTCCTCGGGGTAGTCGTCGAAGGTGGCCCAAGCGGCGCTCACGCGGTCTTCCCAGTCCTGGTTCACCGGCCCACCTTCGCACGGGCGTGCCCGCGGACGCACCGGTATTTTGAGCGGACCGCACGCGGGAGCCGTATCCAGAGGGAGGCTTTCGCAGGGAGGACAGATGAAGGTGACCCGATCGATGCTCGCGGTGGCCGGCGCCGCGGCGGCGCTTGTGCTGACCGGTTGCGGTGGATCCGACGGGGGCACGCAGGCCGTCCCGGAGACGGCGACCGGCAGTCTGGAGCAGCTGGCCGCCGAGGTGAAGTGCAAGCCGAACATGCAGACCGACGCCGACGAGATCCGCCAGGCCATCTGCAAGAACACCGACGGCAAGTTCATCCTGGTGACCTTCGCGACCGACCGCGGTCAGCGCGAGTGGATCAACGGGGCCAAGGACTACGGCGGTCACTACCTGGTCGGCCGCAAGTGGGTGGCCGTGGGCGAGACCAGCACCGTGACGGCGCTGCGCGGCACGCTCGGCGGCGACATCGAGGAGGGCAAGGACCACTCCGCGCACGAGGGCTCCCACGAGACCTCGCACGAGGCCTCCGACGGGGCCACGCACTCCGGTCACTGAGTCCCGGTCACTCGGTTTCCGTCACCGGGTCTCCGTCACTGAGTCACGGAAGGCGGGCAACGCAAAGGCCGGCGGTGAGGAATCCTCACCGCCGGCCTTCAGCGTTCGGTCAGACCGTCACGCTCACTGGCAGTTCTTGCCGGTGTTGATGCAGTTGACCATCTTGTTCATCAGGTTCTGGGAGAAGAAGTTGATGAAGTCGTTGTGGTCGGTGATCGGCTTGTGCAGGTTCTCCGGGAAGGTGTCCACCGCGTACGGGTTCACGACCTGGCCGTTCTGGATCTTCGGGGCCGGGACGTTGTAGACCAGCCGGACCTGGAGCTGCGGGATCGCCTTGAAACCGTTGGCGCAGGAGCCGTCGCCCTGGACGAACGCCACGTGCGTACGGTGGTTGGCGCTGTCGATGTTCTTGCCGTCCCAGCAGCTCTGGAAGTTGGTCGTGCGGACGACCTGGCTGCCCTGCGGGCAGATCGGGTACTTGTCCTTCAGCTGCACCTTGTTCTCGAAGCCGGTGCAGCTCCAGTTCACGTTGGCGTTGGCGTTGCCGTTGACGAAGGCCTTCGCGTCACCGGTGATGATGCGCAGGGCCGTCGGCATCGCGACGACGTTGCCCCTCTTGTTGCCGACGAACTTCAGCTGGGCCTGGGCCGGCTGAAGGATCTTGCCGACGTTGCCCTCCTTGCCGCCACCGTCGTTGTTCTGGTCGAAGTCCTGCGAACCGTCCTGCAGACGCAGCACCGGCCAGAAGTACGACGACTTGTCGCCCTGGTTCTGGCAGCTGGTGCCGGCGCCCGCCAGCTCCTGGTCGCTCGCGAAGGCGTCGTTGTTCTGGTTGCCGACGTAGTCGTGCAGGTGGTGCGCGCCGTTGGTGACACCGGGGGCCACGATCACGTTGTCCGTGTTGTGGTTGTCGTTGCCGTTGGTGCCGCACTTCGTGGTGAAGGTGCCCCGCGAACCGCTGTTGCCGTTGGCGGGCAGACCGTTCTGGCCCACGCCGAGCTGGGCGTTGCCCTGGACCTTGGTGATGTCCACGAAGTCGGCCGCCGTCGGGCCGTTGCCGCCCTGGCCACCGTTGCCGTTCTGCTGGCCACCGTTCTGCTGACCGCCGTTCTGCTGCTGACCGCCGTTCTGCTGCTGGCCACCGCCCTGCTGCTGACCGCCGTTCTGCTGCTGACCGCCGTTCTGCTGCTGGCCGCCGTTCTGCTGCTGGCCGCCGTTCTGCTGCTGACCGCCGTTCTGCTGCTGGCCGCCGTTCTGCTGCTGGCCGCCGTTCTGGCCGCCGGCGTTGGTCTGCGCGGTCTGCGTGGTGCAGGCGGCGAACTGGCTCAGGTTCTGGGCCTGGCCGCCGACGCGCTGGATGTTGATGCGGATCCGGTCGATCGTGGCGGCCCGCTTGTCCTTGAGGGGGCCGACGATCGCGTTCTGCACGAAGCCGGGGTCGTTGGCCTGGGCCTGGCGCGTGGAGGCGAGCCGGGCGTAGGCCTCGGTGATCTGCTTGTCCAGCAGCGCCAGCTCCCTGTCGACGCCCTGGCGCGCCCCGTTGGGCACGTTCGTCAGCTTCTGGCCGACGTCGGGGCAGGCGATGGTCGCCACCTGTCCGGCGGCGGCCTTGGTCTGGTTCTGGGCCGAGTTCTTGGACTCGTGCGCCGAAGCGTAGAAGTTCGCCCAGATCAGCCCGCCCCCACCGAGCGCTAGGGCCGCCGATGCTGCCACGGCCTTCGTGGCCATCGACGAACGGCGTTTACGTGTGTTGCGTCCCATGGAACTCCTCTGACTTCCTTGCGGGGCAGCATCGAGGCGCCCGACAGGAGTGAAGCGGCGCCTTCCCATACGCACGTCGCCCCAGAGGTGTTCAGCCGTCTCAGAAATTGATGAGAGGTTCGTGGAACAATTCGGTCCCAACGCCCGCACAGGTGACGTCATCAACGCGCCTTTGCCACAAGGGAGTTACCTGGATCACGTCTCCCGGTCCCGGTAGGCGGGCACCGCCGGCTCACGGGGCGTCAGTCGGGCCGGCGGCCGGTCGTCGCCGCGCCGGGCGTGACACCACGGCCGGCGCGAACCCCCGTTTCGCCGATTTCCGCACGGGGGCCACCGGCCCGAAGCCCCAGGTCAAGGGGTGGCGTCAGCTCCGCCCCCGGACGCGCCGGACGCACCTTCGGAGGCGGCGGACTCCGCCGCGGCGGCCGCGAGCACCTTCGCCTCCACCTCCGGGTCCAGGCCCTTGAGGGTCCGGTCGGGGCGCTGCGGTGCCGTGCCGCCGACGGCCTGGAGCCACGCCCAGGTGTCGGCGACGGTCTCCTCGACGGGCCGGCAGGTCAGCCCGGTCGCCACCGCCCGCGAGACGTCGGCGGAGTGCAGGGCGTCGTGCATGTCGCTGCCCGGCGGCACCCACACGGGCAGCTGCGTCCACGGCTCCACGCCCGCGTCGAGGATCACCCGCGGTTCGGTCCAGCGCAGTTCGGCCGCCGCGCCGGTGACCCGCACACAGGCGTCCAGGAACTCGCCCATCGTCGCGTGCCCCTGAGGGCTCATCAGGTTGTACGGTCCGCTCAACTCCCGCTCCGCCGCCCCCAGGATCCACGCGGCGAGATCGCGAACGTCGACGTACTGCAGGGGCAGCTCACGCGGACCCGGCGCCAGGACCGGGCCGCCGCGGGCGATCCGGGTCAGCCACCAGGGCAGCCGGCCGACGTTCTCGTAGGGCCCGAGGATCAGCCCGGCCCGTACGAGCACGGAGTTCTCCGCGCCGAAGGCGTCGACGGCGGCGAGTTCACCGCCCCGCTTGTCGCGGAGGTAGTCGGTCTGGTCGGCGTCGGCCTCAGCGCCCTCGACGAGGGGCGCGTCCTCGGCGTATCCGGCCGGCGGGGCCCACGCGTACACCGAGCAGCTCGACACGTACACATACCGGCGGGCGCGGCCCCGCAGCAGCCGCGCCGCCTCGTGCACCGCGCGGGGCGCCGCCGACCAGGTGTCGACGACGGCGTCCCACTCACCGCCGCGCAGGGCGTCGAGGCCTCCGGGCGCGGTGCGGTCGCCGACCAGCGACCGCGTCCCGGGGACGGGCGCGTGCCGCCCCCGGTTGAGGACCGTCACCTCCCAGCCGCGCCCGACGGCCGCCTCGACGACGGCCCGCCCCACGAACTCCGTACCACCCAGCACCAGAAGTCTCATGGTGGAAGACTCTGCCCGGTGCGGGCGCGGTACGGAACCGTGCTCTGCCGATGGCAGAGCACGGGCTCAGCGGCCGGTCGGCGGGGTGTACTTGTAGCCGACCCGGCGCACCGTCTGGATCGCCTGGCGATGGCGCGCGCCCAGCTTGCGGCGCAGCCGGGCGATGTGGACGTCGACCGTGCGGCCGTCGCCCACGTGCCCGTAGCCCCAGACGGTGGTGACGAGCTGGTCGCGCGTGTGCACCCGGTGCGGATGGGCGACGAGGTGCGCGAGCAGCTCGAACTCCAGGTAGGTCAGGTCGAGTTCACGCCCCTCCACCCACGCGGTGCGCTGTCCGGTGTCGATCCGCACGAGCGGCGCGCGGGTGTCGTCGGTGTCCTCGGCCGCCTCGGTGTGCGGCTGGTCGGGCACCGCCACCGGCAGGAACGGCGGCTGCTGGTCGGCCGGGACGAGCACCAGGTAGCCGATCATGGGCGGTTGGCCGGGCAGGGCGGGCAGGGCGTGCTGGGGAGCGGGCAGCCAGGTGGCGCCCGGCGGCAGGAAGTCCGCGACCTCCACCACCTCGTCCCGGTCCACGGCTCGCAGACGGTGCCGGGAGGGGCCGGACGGGGTGGTGAGGGAAGCGGTGGAGAGGGAACGAGTGGTCGCCATGAGAGGTCAGCTCTTTCGCGAGGAGTTCGTCGGGCTGGTCGACGGCCGTGACTCGTGGTCGGGCTCGTCGAGGGACGTACGTCGTTCGCGGCGGCCGAAGGCCGGGGGTACGGCTTTAGAGGGCCGGCGCGTTCGTCGCGCGGCAACACACCCGGTCGAAGTCGTGGTGCTGACGGGAGGGCCAGAAGGGCTCGAGGTCATGGCGACCCGTCGCGGAGTACTTCTGGAAGCTGGCCATGGGCCCATTGAAGCAGACACCCGCGCGTGACAGGAGACTCCTCTCACTGCTTGGACGTTTCCTTGGCGGGAAGTTGGCTCAGTCGAGGATGCGGGCGGTCTCCAGCAGGTTGCGGACGGCGGCCCGGGCGACGTAGTCCGCGTGGAGACTGTCGCCGGTCATGAAGTCGTGGACGACGCGGTGGGGTGCCTCGACCCCGCGGCGCAGCGGGCCCACCGCGAAACGGGGGAGGAGCCCCATCTCGGTGAGCGTGAGCACGGGGTGGGGCGTGCCGGCGTAGAACTTCCCCCACTCGACCGCCTGCCGGGCCAGGGGTTCCACGGTGTCCTCGGTACGGCCGGTGATGCGCCAGACCGCCAGCGCGGCCGTGGGCCGGCCGTCGCGGGTGAGGCAGGGATCGATGAACGGCAGCAAGGGCGCGGCGGCGGGACCCAGTTGGCTCGCCCAGTCCATCGTCAGGCCGGGGCCGAAGACGGTCATCTCCTGCCGGAAGAAGGACAGGGCCGGCCCGGGGTCACCGCTGACCCGGTGGTACGCGACCGCGGCGACCGCCGAGACCGAGGAGTGGGCGCGTTCGGTCACACAGGTCAGCAGCGCCCGCTCGGCCAGGTCACCGGCGGCGGGACCGAGCCGGCCCAGCACGGCGACCGCGACCGGTGGGTGTCCGGTGCCCGTGCGGGCGAGCAGCACGGTGAGCTCGTCGACGACGTCCACCGCCACCTCCGGGAACCGCGTCAGCACCTTGACCAGTTCCGAGTGGGCGGTCCCCAGTCGCCGGGCCACGGCCCGCGCCACCTCCAGCGCCCCGGCTCCGAACTCCTCGGCCACCGCCGCGGCGGTGCGGGCCGTCCGGTACGAACCGGGCACCTCCTCGACAAGCCGTACGGCCTCCTCGACGGCCCGCGGCACCTTCGCGCGGGCGAGCGCGGTGATCGCCGCCGCCTGCACCTCGGGCAGGTCGGAGGCCAGGTGGGGCAGTGCGTGGTCGCGCACGGGCGCGTGCAGCTCAGGCGGCAGCGCGCAGGTCAGCTGCGCCAGCCGGTTCAGCTCGAAGTCCATGCCGTACTCGCCCTCCCGCGTCTCGCGCAGCGCCCAGGGGAGCACGTCGGCCTCGCGGTCGCGCCAGTGCGCGGTGATGTCGAAGGCGAGCGGTACCCCGCTGGCGGTGGCCCTCAGAGCGGCCTCGGGGTCCGCCAGGAGCCGGTCGGTGTACGACGTGTGGGAGTGGGGCCACACGGCCGGGTCCGGCTCGTGCGGGTCGGCCGTGTACGCCCGCGCGCAGTGGTCGACCAGCGGCTCGGGCAGCGGCAGTTCGGCGGTGCGCAGCAGGTCCTCGGCGGCGGCGAGCGCCACCCGGGGCTCGGGGTCGTCGAGCAGAGCGTGCCGCCACGCGCCGTCGCCCGGGTCGAGCAGCCCGAGCGCGGTCACCACATGGGCGCGCACCAGCGGGTCGGTCTCGCGGTCGAGCCGGGTCCTCAGCAGCGGCAGGTCGTCCTCCCGGCCGCACGCGGCGATCAGCGTCACCATCGCGTCCCGTACGCCCGTGTCGGCGTCGTGCGCGAAGGACAGCAGGGGCGGCAGCTCGTCCGCCACCGCCTGCTGGGCGGGCTCCCTCGCGTCGGGCCACTCGGGCCTGGTCGCGATGCTGCCGAGCAGCCGCAGCAGATCCTCCCGGTGACCGGGCCCCTCCAGGGCGAGCCGGGCGAGCCGCGGCACCGCTCGCGCGGTCGCCACGGCGAGGTCGTTCTCGTTCCACGCCGCGGGCCACAGCCACTGCATGGCCTCCTCGCGCACCTCGGCGTCCTCGGACTCCATCGCCCGCAGCAGCCCGGACACGTCCCCCGCCGCGCCGTAGGCCCGTACCTGTTCCACCCCGTCGGTCGCCATGACAGCGCACGATACGCAGAAGGGGCGCCCGCCGAGTCGGCGGGCGCCCCTTCCGGGAAGAGCCGGGGATCAGACCTGGCCGGCCTTCTCCAGCGCGGAACAGCAGGTGTCCACCAGCAGGCGGGTCACCGTGTACGGGTCGACGTTGGCGTTCGGGCGGCGGTCCTCGATGTAGCCCTTGCCGTCCTTCTCGACCTGCCACGGGATACGGACCGAGGCGCCGCGGTTGGAGACGCCGTAGGAGTACTTGTCCCACGGGGCGGTCTCGTGCAGACCGGTCAGGCGGTCGTCGATGCCGGCGCCGTAGTTCTTGACGTGGTCGAGCGGCTTGGAGCCCTCACCGAGCGACTCGCACGCGGTGATGATCGCGTCGTAGCCCTCGCGCATCGCCTTGGTGGAGAAGTTGGTGTGCGCGCCGGCACCGTTCCAGTCACCCTTGACCGGCTTGGGGTCGAGGGTGGCGGAGACGCCGAAGTCCTCGGCGGTGCGGTAGAGCAGCCAGCGGGCCACCCACAGCTGGTCCGAGACCTCGAGCGGGGCGAGCGGGCCGACCTGGAACTCCCACTGGCCGGGCATGACCTCGGCGTTGATGCCGGAGATGCCGAGGCCGGCCTTCAGGCAGTTGTCGAGGTGGGCCTCGACGACGTCACGGCCGAAGATCTCGTCGGCGCCGACGCCGCAGTAGTAGCCGCCCTGCGGGGCCGGGAAGCCCCCCTTGGGGAAGCCGAGCGGGTAGCCGTCCTTGAAGAAGGTGTACTCCTGCTCGATGCCGAAGATCGGCTCCTGTGCGGCGAACTTCTCGGCGACCTCGACGAGCGCGGCGCGGGTGTTGGTGGCGTGCGGGGTGAGGTCGATGTTCAGGACCTCGCACAGGACCAGGATGTCGTCACCGCCGCGGATCGGGTCCGGGCAGGAGAAGACCGGCTTGAGCACACAGTCCGAGGCGTGGCCCTCGGCCTGGTTGGTGGAGGACCCGTCGAAGCCCCAGATCGGCAGCTCGGCACCCTTGGCGTCGTCGGAGAGGATCTTCGTCTTCGAACGCAGCTTGGCCGTCGGCTCGGTGCCGTCGATCCAGATGTACTCAGCCTTGAAGCTCACGGGCCACATCCTTCGGGGTGGGTCTGGGCGCACTTGCGGGTGCTGCGGCGCTGCGGCACTGGGGCGCCGCGGTTGTTTGCCCGGCAGCCTGTCAACAGGCGATTTCCCGATCATTGCCCGAGTGTGAACCCCGTGTTACCTGGTGGTGCTGTGGTGCGCATCACGGTGTGAGCACGCCCGGCCCGGCCCGGAGTCGCCGTTCGCGGTCGCAAGACGGACGCGTGCACGCGCGCGTACGGCGACTCGGTGTGCGAGGGGCCGCGAACTCGTGAGCGGCGGAGTCCGACTCGTATGCGAGGGGAGTGACGGAGGACCGCGCGGGCACGCCGGCCGTCAGCCCGTCTCGGCCGCCGCCTCCCGGACGCCGTCCAGGAAGCCGCGGATCGCCGCCAGTTCCCGCTCGTCGTGGCCCCGCAGCAGCTCCACCGCCCGCCCGATGAGCGGGCCGAAGAAGGCCTGGCCGAGCTCCACGGCCCGCTCGTCCACCTCGACGACCACCTGCCGCCGGTCCGTCCGGCCGCGCACCCGCCGCACATGACCGGCGCGCTCCAGGCGGTCGATCACGGCGGTCGTCCCGGCCGAGTTCAGCCCGAGCGTCCCGCCGAGCCGCCCCGCCGTCATCTCCTCGTCCGCCCGCCGCGCGTCCATGAGCGCGATCAGCGCACGGACATCGGTCGGGTGCATGCCGTTGCGGTTCGCGAACCGGGCGCTGTACAGGCTCAGCTCGACCGTCACCGCCCGCAGCAGGTGGACGATCTCCATTTCCGGACCTTCGGCCGCCATGGGTGCTCCTCCGAGGCTATTATCTCGCTCATCGAGTATCTCGCTGAACGAGATAATAGGGGAGGTGAGGCGTGATGCCCGGGTACGACAGCGACGCGTTCCGTGCGGCCTACGACAAGGTCCTGGCCAAGTGGCCCGCCGACCGGGAGGCGGTGACCGTCCCCACGCCCTTCGGTCCGGCGTACGTCAACGTCTGCGGCCCACGCGACGCGGCCCCGCTGGTGCTCCTGCCGGGAGGCGGGGGAGCGACTTCGGCGTCCTGGTACGCGCAGGCCGGCGAGCTGGGGCGGGAGCGGCGGGTGTACGCCGTGGACCTGGTCGGCGCGGCGGGGCGGAGCGGGACGGACGGGGGACGGGCGCCGCGGACGGTCGCGGATCTCGTCGTCTGGCTGGACGCCGTCCTCGACGGCCTCGGCGTCCGGGCGACGTCCCTGGGCGGGCACTCCTACGGCGCCTGGATCGCCCTGCACTACGCCCTGCGCGCGCCCGGCCGCGTACGCCGCCTGTTCCTCCTCGACCCCACCCAGTGCTTCGCCGGGTACCGGACGGCGTACCTGCTGCGCGCCCTGCCGATGCTGCTGCGGCCCACCCCGCGCCGGGTACGGGCCTTTCTGGAGTGGGAGACCGGGACGGGGAAGGATCTCGCCCCCGACTGGCTGCGTCTTCAGGAGGCGGCCGCGGGCTTCCCGTCCGCGAAGCCGGTGACCGGCCCGCGTCCGGCGCCTCAGGCGCTGCGGGCCCTGGACATGCCGGTCCTGCTGTTCGTGGCCGCGAACAGCAGGACCCATGACACGTACGAGGTGACGGCTCGGGCGGGCGAGGTGCTGCGGAACGCCGTGACGGTCGTCCTGCCGGACGTGTCACATCACGCGCTGCCGCACGCCGCGCCCCCCGAACTGGGCCGCCGCCTCAGGGAGTTTCTCGTCTGAGCGTCACCCCACCTTCTCGATCACGGCCCGGCGGATCAGGAACTTGCCGGGCTCACGGACCTGTTCGAAGGCCGCGTTGTTCAGCAGCACACAGCTGCCGGAGACCGAGGTCACCTCGACCGTCGTGGACTTGTTGTTGTCCAGGTTGGTGACCTTCAGCTTCGTCCCCGCCGGGAACTGGTTGCTGGACGCGGCCGGGGTGCCGCCCTCGCCGGAGAGAGTGACGGTGGAGCCGTTGCAGACCTGCTGGCCGGAGGCGGCGCCACCGCCGGTGTTCCCGGTGTTTCCGGCGTTTCCGTTGTCACCGGCATTCCCGGTGTCTCCGGCATTCCCGGCGGGGGCGCTCTGGGCCGGTGGCTGGGCGGACTGCGCCGGCTGCGTCGCCTGGGAGCCCTGAGCCGACTCCCCAACGACGCACCCCGACGCCTTCTGCTGCACCTTGATCTGCTCGATGACGGCCTCGCGGTTGCTGATCCGGGCCGCGGACTGCGCGTCCGGGTTGGCCCGTTGGCCGTCGATGAACCGCTGGTTGTTGCCGAGGGCGGTGGCGAGACCCTGGCAGACGGACGATTCGGCGGCCGTCTGCGGGGGCTGCGCGGCGTTCGACGTGGCCGCCATGACGAAGGCGCCGCCTCCTGCCACCGTCGCGGCACTCACCAACAGGGCGAGCTTCTTCTTCGTGCTGAGAGTTCTCCTGCGCGACATGCGCGCCTCCTGAGAGGTAGGGGAGCGTACGCCGCTATGTACGAGATACCGAACGAGGTTACTCAGCGGTTACAGGAGTCAACTGAAGTGACCTGCCTCACAAGGTCAGTGAGGATCTGTCACTCCTCCCCGTCCTTCCCGTCCTCGTAGGCCACCACCGTGTCGTCGACGTGTCGCAGCAACCCCTCGGTCTGGGCGGTGAGTTCGGCCTCCCCGGTCTCGGCGCCGTCGCCCCACTGGCCGTTGGCGAACACCACCGAACGGACGGTCATCAGCCGTCGGAAGACCCCGGCCGAGCCGGGCGGCACCGTCGGCAGGCCGGCCTGCGGGGGCGGGTCGAGCGAGACCACCTGGTAGGTCACCGGGTCCATGGAGGCCATCATGAACACGCGCGAGGCGTCCTCGACCCGCGCGAAGCTCAGCACGGACACCGTGATCTGCGAGCGCCGGTCGGCGTCCGTGAACAGCGCCGCCGTCAACCGGGCGCACTCCTCGCCCTGTTCCATGAGTTCGGCCAGCTCGGGTGACATGCCCCGGGCGCAGTCGGTGGTGGTGGCGAGGTCCACGCGTGTGTACCGGGAGCCGTCCTTCAGTTGGACGACCGTCCGCGGGAACGCCTGCTCCGGGCGGATGACCGGCCGGGCGAGCAGGGAGGGCAGGGCGCTCGGGGCATCGGAGGGGAGGGCGACGTCGACGGAGGGCACGGCGGGGCCCGAGGGCGAGGCCGGGGCGGTCGTGGTCGCCGGCGGGGCGGCCGAGGCGGGCTCGCCGCCGTCGTCCCCGCCCGTCGTCATCATCACGGCGCCGGCGGCGATGGCGGCGGCGAGGACGGCGCCGGTTCCGGCGGCGACCGCCCGCCGGGTCCGCCGGCGCCTGCGTATCCGCTCCAGGTCGGCCACGTACTGGGCGTAGGGGTCGGGTGGCGGCGTGGCCGGTCCGTACGGGAATCCTTGATCACCGAAGGTCATGGCGGCGGAGGGTAACAGCGCGGAACACCTCAACTCCCCTCTGCCGACAAACCATTGCCGACCGGACTAACGGGACAGGGCGTCCCGTACGGCCTCCTCCGTGCGGGCCACGACCGCCGTGCCGTCGTCGGCGGTGATGATCGGGCGCTGGATCAGCTTGGGATGCTCGGCGAGGGCCGCGATCCAGCGGTCGCGCGAGGCGGCGTCCCGCGGCCACTCCTGCAGACCCAGCTCCTTGGCCGCGGCCTCCTGCGTGCGGGTGATGTCCCACGGCTCCAGGTTCAGACGGTCGAGTACGTCCCTGATCTCGTCCTCGGTCGGTACGTCCTCCAGGTAGCGGCGGACGGTGTAGTCGGCGCCCTCGGCGTCGAGCAGGGTGAGTGCGCTGCGGCACTTGGAACAGGCGGGGTTGATCCAGATCTCCATGCGGCTCACGGTAGCCGGAGGGTGTCGAGGTGCCCGGAAACTCGTTCTTCCCGTGCGTCACTGCGACCCCGAAAGCCCTTGTGGCCAGGGGCTTTTGTCAGTGGGGGGCGGTAGAATAGAAGCAGTGTTCGAGGGTTCCGCCGGAGGTTCCGGGTCGGGACCCTGACCGCGACAGGAGGATGCCTGTGCCCGCTGCCGCACTCAAGCCGAAGCCGCTGCCGACCCAGTCCACCGCGAAGCGTCCCGTCCAACTCGACCTCCCCTACGCGCCCGTGGAGAAGCGGGCGCTGCCGGCGGGACGCCCGCGCGAGTGGTACGTCTCGCACAACCGTCGCCTCAAGGCGATGCGTCTTGCCATCGCCCTCCTCGACTCGGGCGTCTACCTGCCGGGGCAGGCCCGCAACGAGAGGATCCGTGACACGGCTCGACTGATCGGCGTTCACCCGCCGTCGGACACGACGTGCCACATGGTGCGGGCGTTGATGAGGTACTCGCGGTAAGCGGGGTGGGGGGGGGGGGGGGGGCCGGGCGCCCCCCCCCCCCCCCCCCCCCCCCCCCGGGGGGGGGGGGCGGCCCCCCCGGGGCCCCCCCCCCCCCGGCGGCGGGGGGGGGGGCGGGGGGGCCCCCCCCGCCGCCCCCCCCCCCCCCGGCGAGGTGCTCAGCAGGGGTCGCGCAGATCCTGGGACCGAGTCCGGCGGCTCCCGCTCACATCCGGGCGTACGGCTGGGGGGACAGCGTCTCGAACGGGAGCCGGACGGTGGTGGCCGTCCCGGTGTCCGCGTCGGACGTGCGCAGGGCGGCCAGTTCCTCCGCCGTCAGCGCGCGCCGCACGAGGCGGAACTCGTCCAGGGAGCCCTTGAACCGGTCGGAGCCGTCCGGCTTGGCCCCCAGATGGAGACCGAGCACCGCGAAGCCGTCCTCGTACGTCACCGAGCCGGCCGGAGCCGCGGCCTCCCCGGGCGGCCCGCCGTCCACCGACAGGCTCAGCTTCCCGCCTGAGCGCTGGAGCACCACATGGTGCCAGGCGCCGTCACCGAAGGCGTGGGCGGCGCTGCCGTCGCCGGCGTAGACGGTGGTGATGGCCGTGTCGGTCTGCAGCACGGCCGCCAGCCGGTCCTGGCCCGGCTGGGCCCGCAGCCACAGCTGCCGTTCGGCGCCGCCGACGCCGTACGCCCAGAAGACGACCTGGTTGGCGCTCGTCTGGCTCGCCGTGTAGCGCAGCCAGGTCGCCACGGTGAAGTCACGGGAGCCGAGGGCCTCGTCCGCGCCGTAGGGCAGCTCCACGGAGTCGTCCGTGCCGTCCAGCGGAAGCCCGGCGCCGAACCTGCCGCCGCCCGCCGCGGGCCGGGCTCCGCCCCGCACGAAGGCGTGGTTGCAGTGCACCGACGAGTCCGGGGTCGCCGGGCCCGCGGCCGGTCTGACCACCTGGTGGGCCTCGGTGTGGCCGTTCTCCATCGACCACGACAGGGCGGGCCGGTCGCCCGGGTAGCCGCCCCCGGAGCCGACGGCGGACTGCGCGATCCTGGTCAGCTCGGTCGCCGTGAACGCGCGCTGGTAGAGCCGGGCTTCGTCCAGGGAACCGGTGAACACATCGAGGTTGCCCGGCTTCGAGCCGACCCTCAGCCCCTGCGGCGTCGTGCTGGAGGTGAGCGCACCGGACAGCCCGCTCGCCTCGGCGGCCGTGCTTCCGTCGACGCTCAGCCGCAGCGTGCCACCGCTTCGGGTGACCGCCAGCAGATGCCAGGCGCCGTCCCCGAAGGCGGCCGACGGGCCGGTGTCGCCGAGCGCCACCTGCACCGCGCCCGCGGGTGTCTCGGCCCAGGCGAGCAGCCGCCGCTGGGACGGCTGCGCCCGCACCCACAGCGAGGGCTCGCCGGTCACCGAGCCGTAGGCCCACAGCAGCGCGGCGTTCGCGTCGGTCTCGGTCAGGGTGTGCCGGAACCACAGGGTGTAGGTGAAGTCGCCGGCGCCGACGTCGAGGGTCGGCAGATACGGCACCTCGACACCGGGACGGGACGCCGAGACGGAGATCGCGCCCTTGCCGACCCGGCCGGCCACCTCACCGGGCACCCCGCCGAGCAGGGTGCCGTCGGCGCAGTGCCCCGAGACGTCGTCCTCGATCGCGACCGAGGTCAGCGCGGGCACATCGGCCGTGTCGACCACCTGGAACGGCAGCCGCACACCGAGCGAACCGTCCGCGGAGGGGGCCGCGTTCGCCGTGCGCAACTCGGTGATCTGGGCATCCGTCAGCGCGCCGCGGTACATGCGGAACTCGTCCAGACCGCCGCTGAAGGGGTCGCCGGCCGCCGTCTCCGGCTTGGCCCCGAGCCGGATCCCGTCGACACCGACGGCGCGGTCGGCGCTGACCGACCCGGCCACCCCGGTGGCCTGCGCCGAGGCCGTGCCGTCCACCGAGAGCGTGATCCGTCCGCCGCCGCGCACCAGCGTCAGATGGTGCCAGGCGTCGTCGCCGAAGGCGGTCGACGGGCCGGGGTCGGTCAGGGCGACGGAGGCGCTGCCGCCGGTGCCCTGCACCCAGGCGTAGAGCCGGTTCTGGCCGGGCTGGGCGCGCACCCACACCTGCGGTTCCGCCGCGCCGTACCCGTAGGCCCACATCAGGACCCGCTGCTGGGTCTCGCCGGGCTGCGCCTTGTACTTGAAGAACAGCGAGTAGGTGAAGTCGCCGTCGCCCGGGTCGATCCCCGGCGTGTACGGCACGTCGGCGTACTCGCCGGTGGCGTCGAGGGCCAGGCCCTGACCCCAACGGCCGGCGCCGAGCGCCGAACCCCCGGCGAGATGGGCGTCGTCGGCGTCCGGCGTGGCGTCAGGAGTGGTGCGGCCCGCAGCCGTTGAGGCCTGCGGATGCACCTTGCCGGTGAAGGTGCCCGGCACACCGGCCGCCGCCGGGGTGAAGCGGTTGAAGTAGATGTTGGCCGCGGAGAAGCCGTCGCCGCCCTCGTAGACCAGGCCGATCTCGCCGTCGGTCAGCTCCACCAGGTCCGAGTAGCCGGCCCGCTTGGCGTTGATCTGCGCGGCGTCGTGCCAGGTGGCGCCGCGGTCCGTGGAGTAGCGGATCCGCATGTTCTGGCGGTCCGTCGGGTGCGAGGGCGCCGAGAGGACGAGCGTGTCACCGGGCCTGGCCCGGTACGTCTGCTCCAGCGCCAGGACCGACGCCTGCACCTCGGGCGTGGTGAGCGAGGGCACGACCTGCTGCGCGGGCACGGTCGCGCCGGAGTCGGTGCTGACGGCGTGCGTACGGTGCCCGGACGAAACACCGTTGTTGTTGCGGGCGTTGATGTAGATGTTCCCGTTGTCGAGTTCCGCGACGGTCGGCTCGCCCGGCATCAATCCGGGCCCGAAGGAGTCGGCCGTGGCGCTCGCGAACCACTCGTCGCCGTTGTCGCTGTAGAGCACACCGACGAGCTGGGGATCCTGACCGGGCTGTGGCGGGGACTCGTACGCCCCCACCACCAGCCGGCCCGCCTTGTCGCCCCGCTTGAGCTGGATGCCGTGCGCGGGGCCGGTGCCGAACCAGCCGTCCTGCGGGTTCGACAGCCGCGGCAGCGGCTTCGGCGCGCCGAAGGTCAGCCCGTCGTCCGTGCTGCGCTGGATCCGCGGCAGCCGTTTGCCGCCCGGCTCGGACGGTTCCGACGTGGAGAGCAGATGGACGTCGCCGGTGCGCAGGTCGGCCACGGGGGAGGGGTTGCCGCGCGTGTAGGGCGTCTCCGGGTCGGTGTCGCTGCCGGCGAGCACCACGCGGACGGGGCCCCAGGTGCGGCCGCCGTTGGTGGAGCGGCGGACGACGATGTCGATGGCACCCCGGTCGGCGCAGGAGGGCGAGCGGCGGGCCTCGGCGAAGGCGAGCAGTGTGCCCGCCTTCGTACGGGTGATCGTGGGGATGCGGAAACAGCCGTACCCGGCGGTTCCGGAGCGGAAGAGGATCTGTTCGGTCCCGATGAGGCCGTCGGCCGACAGCTGTGTGCCGCTCGCGACGGCGGGCGGGGCGACGGCGCCGAGGAGGACCAGGGTCAGGGTGACGAGGGCGGCGCCGAGGCCGCGTATGCGTAGCCGGGACACGGCGGTGCAGACCTTTCTGGTGCGGTGAGGCCCCGACGAGGCCCCGCGGTGAGGCTCTGGCCGTAAGCGGAAGGCCGCCCGGCCCCGCCCCGCCCCGCGCCGAGGGTACGGAAGGAGACGGGGCGGAGCGGGCGGCGGTGGAGGCGGGGCGTGGCGGCCGCCGGGCCGCCACGGCCTCCTCGGTGGTGTGATCACTTGGCCGGCGGCGCGGTCAGCTCGCTGCCCTGGAAGTCCGGCGCGTCGGCCTCGGCGCGCATCGCGCTGAACGAGGCGGTCAGCTGGACCTGGTAGATGCGGGTCTGGTTGTCGGCGGTACGGAACGTGTAGGCCCAGGTCGGACCGGTGGGGCCGGTGTAGGTGAAGGCGGTCGGCTCGGTGGCCGAGGCTTCGAAGCTCACCTGCTGCCAGGCGCGCCAGGCACCGCTGCCCTGGCTGGTCTCGCCGGTGTTGTGGACCGTGCCGTCGGTGCCGCGGACGACGACCTCGGTGAGGCCGGTCAGCGGGGAGATGACGGCGCTGGGGGAACCCTGCGCGGTGACGCCGGCGACGGTCTCCCAGGTCCCGTAGGCCCCGCCCTCGGCGGCCTGGGCGGCGGTGACCACGTTGCCGTTCGGGTCCGTGGCGAAGACGCGGATGCGGTAGCCGGGGTAGACGACGACGGACGGCGTGCCGGCGACGGCCTGGGCGCCCATGCCGGTCCACGCCGAGAGCGTGCCTGCCTCCTTGAAGAGCGCGGTGGAGAGGGTGCCGTCGGCCTTCCTGCCGAAGAGCTGGATGCCGTCGCGCACGGTGACAGCGGTGAGGGGGCCGGTGAAGCCGGTGCCGGAGAGCGGCATCCAGCCCATGAAGTCGACGTTGGCGCGCTGCTGGATGCGGTACCAGGGCTTGCCGCTCGCGTCGAGGGCGAACTGGGTCATCAGCCCGCCGGGGGTCTTGCCGGTGACGGCGTGCTGCTTCATGGCGCCCGCCAGATCGATCCAGTTGCCCCAGTCGGCGGCGCTCTTGGCGGTCTGGTTGCGCTGCCAGACGCTGCCGGAGGTGTTGTGCGCGGTGACGACGACGCGGCCGTCGGTGTGCGCGGAGAGCGAGGGCCGGCCGGTGAAGGCCTCCTGGCCGGAGATCACCGTCCACTGGGTGCCGTTGAAGTCGGCCGGGTCGGTGCGGCCGTGGACCAGGCGGCCGATGTTGTCGGTGTAGGCGAGCTCCAGCTTGCCGTCGGGCGCCTGCATGACGGAGTTGGGGGTGTACGACTCCAGCGGCACCGGGGTCGCCGCGGGCGTGTGGTTGACGTTGAGCTTGCAGATGTCGGGCCCCGCCGAGACCGAGACGTAGCCGGCCCAGCCGGACGCCTCGACCTGCTTGTTGTAGACGGGCCAGTCGCGGATGTCCTCGTCGAAGCGGTAGTACGCGACCGCGCCGCTGCCCTTGACGCGGAACAGCGTGTCACCGCCGTACGACGGCATGAACTTGGTGTCGCTCCAGTCGGCGGCGGACTCCAGCACGTGGCGTTCGATCCAGCGCTGGCTGGTGTAGTCGTAGCGCGAGCGGTAGAGCTTGCCGTCGGTGGCGTCACGGCCGTAGATGACGCCGCGGTCGCCCGCGTAGATGGCGTCGTAGTTCCAGCCCATGTCGACGATCTTGCCGCTGCCCTCGACGAACTCGTTGGCGGTCGCGTCGTAGCGGTACCAGCGCAGGTCGTTGGTGGTGCCGGAGAGCGTCCATAGGTAGCCGCCGCGGTCGATGGTGATGTCGTCGATCCGGTCGGCGGCCCTGAACTGGGCGAAGCTGGAGCTGATCTTCCGGTGGTGGACGTCCCAGGTGCTGTTGGAGCTGACCCGGTGGCTGTAGTACAGCCCGTCCGACTTGATGCCGTAGAAGGTCGCGCCGGGGCCGGCGAGCATATGGCCGTAGCCGGTCCAGCTGGTGTCGATGGTGCTGCCCGCGGGCAGGGCGTTGCCGACCGCCGGGTCCGGCATGTCGAATCTGCTGAGCTTGCCGGCGGAGTCCAGGGCGTATGTGGCCCCGTTGGAGCCGCAGGTCAGCGACACGGCAGCCGCTGCGGGAGCGGCGGGCAGTGCGCCGGTGAGCGGAAGCGCGGTCGCCAGGGCCGTGGCCAGAGCAGTGGCGGAGATGAGTGCGCGAGCTGAAATCCGGTTCATGACATGGACGTTAAGCGTCCGAGGGTGAACGCTACCGTTTCAAGAAGGTGAACAAAGATCTTCAAAAAGAATCTCAAAGGTGAACGGCTGGACACAACAGGCCCTGCACCCTGGCCAGTTGGCGCCGGCGCGGATGCCGTGCGAACCGAAACTCCCGGGACCCTGTGCGGCACCGGTTTAACGTTGTGTGAATTCGAGAGGTCCTTCCGTCGAACGATTCTCCCGGCGACCGGTCCATTTCGGCTACCGGCGGAAAATCGCCCTTTGCATCGGCGTTGCCAGGAAGTGCCTGTGAAAAGCCTGTGTCGGCACCGGAGGCGGTGATCACGCAATGGTCACTCTCAGATGAATGATCACGCCGCACGGTCGACAGGGTGAGGGTGGTTCGACAGGCTCCCCTCGATCATTCGTTCGTCCTGTGGGGGAGCCGTGCCGGCGTACCGGACACTCGCGCGCAAGTTCCTGATGCCAAGACTCCTGCGTTCACGCTGGGGCAAGGCCATCGCACTCGCCGTGACAGCGGTCATCGCCGTCGGTTCACTCGGCATCGCCGGGGTGGGGATCCCGCTCTTCCCGGGGAAGCCGGCCGCCGCCAAGGGCCCCGGCCAGCGCTGGGGCAGCGCCGAGGGGCTCAGCCACCTGGCGGGTGGAAGACGCAACGACAACGCGCCGCGGTCCCTGCGCGCCAAGTACCCGCTGAAGAGCCCGCCCGCCGCCCGGCCCACGGCCCGGAAGAACACGGTGGAAGTCACCACTCCGGCCCCCGCGCCGGTCAAGGGCTTCGACCGCGGGACGAGCAAGGAGATCGTCTCGGAGCGGGACGCCCGCAGCCGTACCTACGCCAACGAGGACGGCACCCGCACCAGCGAGATCTCCACCGACCCGATCAACTACCGGGATGAGCAAGGGACCTGGCGGCCCATCGACAGTGAACTGGTCGAGCAGACCGGCGGCTGGGCGAACGCCGCCGACTCCGTGGCCCTGCGCTTCGCCGACCGGGCCGACGCCGGGGAGCTCGCCTCTGTCACCCTGCCCTCCGGTGAGTCCTTCGGCTACGGGCTGAGCGGTGCCGCCTCCGTGCCCGGCACGGCGGACGGTGCCCGCGTCGCCTACGAGCAGGTCCTCCCGGAGACCGACCTCTGGCTCGACTCACAGGCCGGCGGTGTCAAGGAGACGCTCCTCCTGAAGTCGGCCACTGCCCCGAACAGCTTCGTCTTCCCGCTCCACCTGAAGGGCCTCACCGCCAGAATCGACGGCGGATCGATTCTGCTGACCGACGCCGAGGGCCGCACCCGCGCCGTCGTCCCGGCCGGGTTCATGGAGGACGCCGCCCAGGCCGTGTCGCACGCCGTCACGTACGAACTCGTCCAGGGGCAGGGCGGCGGCCAGGCGCTGAAGGTGACCGCCGACCGGGACTGGCTCGCCGACCCGGCCCGTGCCTACCCCGTCCGCATCGACCCCTCCGTCGACACCACGTCCGCCTCCACCTCCATGACGGTCCGCAGCGGCGGCTCCGTCGTCGGCTCCAGCGAACTGCAGGTCGGCAAGGGCCCGGACGGCGCCTCCGCCGCGTACCTCGGCTTCCCCGGACTCGACGAGGAGCTCAGGTACCACCAGATCTTCGGTGTGCAGCTCCAGGTCGTGAACTTCGACTCGGCCTCCTGCAAGCCACGCCCGGTCTCGGTCCACCCCGTGACCCAGTCCTGGACCGCCGGCACGGGCACCGCCTACCCCGGCCCCTCGGTGGGCGGCGCGCTCGCCTCGAAGTCCTTCGCGTACGGCTACATCGGCCTCGGGCAGTCGCGGTCCGCCTGCCCCGCCGCCGGCGAGCTCTTCGACCTCGGCAAGGGCGGCCGCGACCTGGTGCAGCGCTGGGTGAACGGCACCCAGGCCAACAACGGCCTGTCGCTGCGGGCTTCCGCCACCGACTCGCTCGGGTTCAAGAAGTTCACCGGCCACGCCACGGCCAACCCGCCCAAGCTGTACGTCACCCACTCGCCGTACAACGCGTCCTACAGCTTCCCCAAGCCCGTCCCCGACCCGCCGGTGCTGCAGAACCAGGCCGGCAAGGTCAAGGTCTCCGTCACCAACAAGGGCGCCGAGACCTGGACGCCGTCCACCTACTACCTGGCCTACCGGGCGTACGACAAGAAGGGCAAGCTGGTCACCCAGCAGCGCTCGGGCAGCCTCACCGGCAATGTGGCCCGCGGCGCCAAGGCGACCGTCGACGCCACGATCAAGGCGCTCCCGCCGGGCGTCTACATGCTCGACTTCACGATGGTGCGCCAGGGCGGCAAGGTCTTCACCGACGAGCACGTGCCGCCGGGCCGGCTGACCATCCAGGTCTTCGACATCGCTCCGGTGGTCAAGGAGCAGTTCCCGCCGAACGGCTACCAGGCCCAGACGCTGACCCCGCAACTGTGGGCGGCGGGCACCGACATCGACGCGCCGCCCGGCTCCACGCTCCAGTACAAGTTCGAGATCTGCGAGTCGGACAAGGACGGCAAGCCGACCGCCTGCACCACCTCCGCCTATCAGACGAGCTCGGCCTACCCGGTCCCGTCCGGGCGGCTGAAGTGGGGCAAGACCTATCTGTGGCGCGGCTTCGTCAAGGACGCCTCCAACGAGGTGCCCACCGCGCAGGTCGCGCTGGTCGCCGCCGTGCCGCAGCCCGAGATCACCTCACGGCTCTCCGAGGCGCAGGGCAAGGAGTTCGACCCGAACGTCGGCAACTTCACCTCCAGCGCGGTCGACGCCTCCGTCGCCGGCGTCGGCCCCGAGCTCACCCTGATCCGCACCTACAACAGCCTCGACCCACGGCGTGACCTCGCCTTCGGCGCGGGCTGGACGACCCGCTACGACATGCGGCTCACGCCCGACGACGACGGCACGGGCAATGTCGTCATCCGCTACCCCGACGGCCAGGACGTCCGCTTCGGCAAGAACACCGACGGGACCTTCGCCCCGCCGCCCGGCCGCTTCGCCAAGCTGACCTTCGACTCGGCGACCAGCACCTACAAGCTGCAGGACAAGTCCGGTACGACGTACGACTTCAGCTCCTCCGGCCTGCTGGCCAAGATCACCGACCCGTACTCCAACGCGGTCACCTACACCTACAGCGCCGGGAAGCTCTCGACCGCGACGAACACCCGCACCAGCCGCTCGCTGACCTTCACCTGGACCGGCGCGCACGTCACCAGGGTCCAGACGACCGCCGTCGACGGCGCCCCGCTGACCTGGACGTACACCTACACCGGCGACCTGCTGGACAAGGTCTGCGACCCGCTGAACGGCTGCACCCAGTACGCCTACGGCACAGGCAGCCACTACCGCACCACCGTGCTCGACTCCCGCCCCGAGTCGTACTGGCGCCTCGGCGAGGAGGAGGGCACCGCCGCCGACAGCGCCAACGAGGCCAACCTCGGCAAGGACCGCGGCACCTACCAGAACGTCACCCTGAAGGCGACGGGCGCGATCGCCGGCGACCCCGGCACAGCCGCGACCTTCAACGGCACCACCTCGCGGATCGACCTGCCCGCCGGCACGCTGAAGAAGAGCCGTGACGCCGCCGTGGAGGTCTGGTTCAAGACGATCGCCTCCGGCGTCGGCGGACCGCTGGTCGGCTACCAGGACAAGGCCTGGGGCACCGCCCCCGGCACCGGTGTCCCGATGCTGTACGTCGGCACCGACGGAAAGCTGCGCGGCCAGTTCTGGACCGGCACGGTCGAGCCGATCACCGACATCACCAAGAACGTCAACGACGGCCAGTGGCACCACGCGGCGCTGTCCATGTCCGGCTCCACCCAGAGCCTCTACCTGGACGGCAAGCTCTCCGGCACCATCACCGGCAAGCAGCCCCTGCAGACGAACCTCACCCACAACCAGATCGGCGCCGCCCACGCCACCACCCCCGCCTCCTGGCCCGGCTGGGGCTCCACCGCCGCCAAGTCCTTCGCGGGCACCATCGACGACGTCGCCGTCTACCACCACCCGCTGGGCTCCGCGGCCGTCACGGCCCACTACCGCGAGGCCGGCCGGACCGCCGACGTCCTGACGAGGACGACGCTGCCGAGCGGCCGGGTCGCCTCCGAGGTCCAGTACGACGCCTCGCGCGACCGGGTCGACGAGTACACCGACCGCAACGGCGGCACCTGGAAGATCGGCGCCCCCGCGGTCTTCGGCAACGACCGGGACCTGCGCCGCACCGTCGAGGTCCACGACCCGATGGACGCCCCGTACTTCTACGAGTACGACGGACTGTCCTCGCGACTGCTGCGCTACGGCGAGCCGATGGCCCTCGGCGCCCGCGAGTCCGCCACCGCCTCCCCGTCCCCGTCACCCACCGACCCCGGCCAGATCTGCACCCAACCCGACCCGGGAGACCCGGCGTTCTGCACCAATCCGCCCGGTGACGGCGGCAGCGAGCCGGACTTCATCCGGCACCCCGTCGACGGCGTCGCCATCCGCCTCTTCGAGTACGACGACAACGGGTTCCAGACCGGGATCGTCAGCGAGAACGGCGACAAGGTCACTCTCGGCTACGACGACCGCGGCAATGTGACCAGCCGCACCACCTGCCGGGCCGCGGGCTCCTGCCAGACCTCGTACACCACCTACCCGGTGGCGACGGGCGACTTCGACCTGCGGGGCGACCAGCCCTCGGAGACCCGGGACGGCCGCTCGTCCGGCCCCACCGACAACCGCTTCCGCACCCAGTACTCGTACAACACCAGCGGTGCCCTGCTCACCCAGACCGCCCCCGACGGCGGCACGGCCAGGAACACCTACACGACCGGCGCCGAACCGGCCGTCGGCGGCGGCAACACGCCCACCGGGCTGCCGCTGACCACCGCCGACCCCCGCGGGAAGGTCACCCGCTACCAGTACTACAAGAACGGCGACCTGGCCTGGGTGACCGAGCCGTCCGGGCGGGTCACCAAGTACACGTACGACGCGCTGGGCCGAAAGCTCAGCGAGACCGTCGTCACGGACGCCTACCCGGCCGGCACCACGTCGACGTTCACCTATGACAAGCTCTCCAGGGTCGCCACGCTCACCGACCCGGCGGCCACCAACGTCGTCACCAGCGGCAAGCACCAGCAGAAGACCACCACGACCTACGACGCCGACGGCAACGTGGTGCGCACCGAGATCAGCGACCTGCTGGGCGGCGACGCCACGCGCGTGATGGCCTTCGAGCTCGACGACCACGGCCGACCGGAACGGGTCACCGACGCCGAGGGCAACGAGACGACGTACACCTACGACGTCTTCGGCAACAAGACCTCGATGGTGGACGCGAACGGCAACCACTTCGACTACGTCTACACCGCGCGCAACATGATGGCCGAGACCCGGCTGCGCGACTGGGACGACGACGGGGGCGACGGCGACTACACCGTCCTGCAGTCGTACGCCTACGACATGGGCGGCCGGCTCGTCCGGCACACCGACTCGATGGGCCGCTCGCTGATCTACCAGTACTACGGCGACGACCTGGTCAAGTCCATCACGCTGAAGGACTTCCACAACCCCGACGGCACCAAGCGCGACATCGTCGTGGAGTCCAACACCTACGACGGTGCCGGCAACGTCCTGACCGAGACGAGCGCCAACGGCAAGCTCGTCACCGAGTACACCTACGACGCGGTCGGCCGGGTGAAGTCCGAGGTCATGGACCCCGGCGGGCTGGCCAGGCGCACCACCTACACCTACGACCTCGCCGGCAACGTGGAGACGACCGCCTCCAGCGGTTCTCCCTCCAACGTCCCCTGGCCGGTGAGCGTCACCGGCGACTCCGTCCGCTACCAGTACGACGACGCGGGCAACGTCACCCACGAGACCGTCGAGAACGGCACCGACTCGCGGACCACCGTCTACACCTACGACGACCGCGGACTCGCCACGTCCAAGACGGACCCGGCGGGCAACAAGGCCGAGTACGGCTACGACGAGCTCGGCCGGGCGACCTCCGTCACCGCGCCCGAGGTCCAGACCGAGTCCGGCGGCGGCGCCCCCGCCACCTCCCGGCCCACCACCTTCACCGGGTACGACACCTTCGGCGCGGTCACCGAGTCGGTCGACGCGCTCGGCCGCACCAACCGCACCGTCTACGACCGGCTCGGCCGCGCGGTCACCGCGACCGCGCCCGCCTACACCGCGCCCGGATCGTCGCAGACCGTCGCCCCGACCGTCACCAACAAGTACGACGCGCTCGGCAACGTCACCGAGACGACCGACCCGCTCGGCCGCGTGACGAAGTTCGAGTACGACCGCCAGAACCGGCTCACCGTCAAGGACGTGCCCGTCGGCACCGGCGACGAGCGCGCGCAGTGGAAGTACACGTACACCCGCACCGGAGAGCTGCTGTCGGTCACCGACCCGACCGGCGCCCGCGCCGAGACGACGTACGACGACCTCGACCGCCCGGTCACCACCACCCAGATCGAGCGCAAGCCCGTGCCCGGCGCCTTCACCACCCGCAACGAGTACGACGACGCGGGCAACGTGCTGAAGCAGACCTCGCCGAGCGGCGCGGTCAGCCAGTACACCTACGACGGGCTCAGCCAGCTGACCAGGCTGCAGGAGCCGAGCGGCGCCGTCACCCAGCTCGGCTACGACGCCTCGGGCCGCGAGGTGCGCCACACCGACGGCATGGGCCGCACCTCGGCGAAGATCTACGACCAGCTCGGCCAGCTCGTCCAGGACCAGGACCTGGACCCGGCCAACAGCCAGCTGCGCAAGGTGAGTTACACCTACGACAAGGCGGGCAACCTGGTCACGTCGACCAACCCGCTGAACCGTACGACGACGTACACGTACGACGCGCTCAACCGGCTCACCAGCCAGACCGAGCCGGTCTCCGACACAAAGTCCATCACCACGTCCTTCGGCTACGACGCGCTCGGCAACCGCACCCGCTACACCGACGGCCGCGGGAACACGACGATCTACACGGTCAACACGCTCGGCCTCGCCGAGTCGGTCATCGAGCCCTCGACGGCCCGCGACCCGGCGCCCGAGGCGCGCACCTGGACCACCGCGTACGACGCCCTCGGCCAGCCGGTGAAGCTCACCGCGCCCGGCAACGTGGTCCGCGAGCGCGAGTACGACAAGGCCGGCCAGCTGGTCCACGAGACCGGCACGGGCGCCGAAGTGGCCACCCCCGAGAAGCGGTTCCAGTACGACCCGGCGGGCCGGCTGGTCAAGGCCGCGTCCCCGAAGGGCGACAACACCTACGAGTACAACGACCGGGGCGGACTGCTGAAGGCGACCGGACCGTCCGGCGACGCCACGTACGAGTACAACAGCGACGGCCTGCTCACCAGCCGCACCGACGCGGCCGGCACCGCCGTCTTCACCTACGCCAAGCAGCAGTTGGCCTCGGCGACCGACCCGCTGACCGGTGTGCGGCAGAGCTACACCTACGACGGCGCGGGCGTGGTCAAGAAGGTCGACTACGGCGCGGGCCAGTCCCGCTCCTTCACCTACGACGACCTCGGCCGACTCGACACCGACACGCTGAAGAACAGCGCCGGCCAGACGATGGCGTCGACCGACTACGGCTACGACACCAACGACCAGCTCACGTCGAAGACCACGGCCGGCACGGCCAAGGCAGGGACCAGCACCTACGGCTACGACCAGGCAGGCCGCCTGACCTCCTGGACGGCCGACGGCACGACGACGGAGTACGGCTGGGACGACAGCGGCAACCGCGTGAAGAACGGCGGCAAGACCGCCACCTTCGACGAGCGCAACCGGCTGCTGTCCGACGGCGACTACACCTACGACCACACACCGCGCGGCACACTGGAGACCCGTACCAGCTCGGGCCTGACGGAGAAGTTCACCTTCGACGCCTTCGACCGGATGGTGAAGGCGGGCGAGTCGGGCACGGAGTACACCTACGACTCGATGGACCGTGTCGCGGCCCGCAACGGCGTGGACTTCAGCTACGCCGGCTTCACACCGGACCCGGTCAAGGACCAGACGTCGACGTACGGCCGCGGCGCCGCCGACGAGCTCATGGCGGTCGCCGAGAACGGCGGCACGGCCCGGCTCACGCTGGAGGACAAGCACGGGGACGTCGTCGGCGACATGTCGGCGACGAACGGCGCGGCGACGGCCCTGGACCAGTCCACGGCCTTCGACCCCTTCGGCCAGGTCCGCGGCACCGCGAGCGCCGAGGGCGTGGACGGCAACGTCGGCTACCAGGGCGACTGGACCGACCCGGACACCGCCCAGGTCAACATGCACGCCCGCTGGTACGACCCGGGCACCGGCGTCTTCGACTCCCGCGACGACTACCAGTCCACCTCGGGCGCGTCGATCCTCGCGAACCGGTACACGTACGGCGCCGGCGCTCCGATGGACTACACCGACCCCGACGGCCACTTCCCGTGCTTCGGCTGGGGCTGGTGCGAGAAGAAGACGAAGGCCGTCGTCAAGACGGTCAAGAACTCCTGGGTCTACAAGAAGGCGCGGTCCGTCTGGCACGGCGTGCAGTGGGCCTGGCGCAACCCGGGGGCCGCGCTCAGCAAGGCGCTGAGCTATGTCGGCAAGGCCGCCGGCTACCTGTACCGCAAGTCGGGCCTGAAGACGGTCGTCGACGCCACCGTCAACGCCGTCAGGTGGGTGGGGCAGAAGACGGGCTTCACCCAGTGGGCCCGCGAGAAGGCGAGACAAGCCGCCCGGGCGGCCTACCAGGCCAAGGTCTACATCACGAAGAAGGCCAGATCAGCGGCCTCCTACGCGGCCAAACACAACCCGATCCCACAGATCGTCGCCGCGGCCAAGCCCCTGATCGCGGTCGGCAAGGCCATCGTCACCGGCGACCCCAACCTCCCGGCGATCATCGTCGGCGCGGCCGTCCAGGTCGTCGCCGATGTCGCCAGGACCGTGGACGCCATCCGCGACGAGGTCGTCAAGCAGGTCGGCAGCGTCGTCGAGACCGTCTCGGAGGCGGTCGACTGGGGCGAGGTCTGGGAAGGCGTCAAGACGGTCGCCAACGTCGTCGGCGAGGTCACCGGCTTCAACGACATCAAGAACTGCGTCACCAAGGGCGACATGGAGGCCTGCGCCTGGGCCGCGGCCACGGTCGGCGGAGTCCTGCTCGGCGGCGCCGGCGCGGCGGCCGTGCGGGCGGCGAAGGCCGGACGGATGGCGTCGAAGGCGGCGAAGTACGCGGACGACATCGCCAAGGCGGCGGAGAGAGTCGGCGACACGGTCGACAGGGTCGAGTCTGCGGTCGAGTGCGCGAGCACGGCGATGGACGTGGCCTCGATGGCTTCCGCCAACAGCTTCGTGCCGGGAACCGAAGTCGTCATGGCCGACGGCAGCCGCAAACCCATCGAGAAGGTCGAGGAAGGCGACGAGGTCCTCGCCACCGACCCCACGACCGGCAAGACGACCAAGCAGAAGGTCACCGACACCATCGAGGGCAGGGGCGAGAAGCACCTCGTCAGGCTCACGGTCGACACGGACGGCGACAAGGGCGACGCCACCGACACCATCACCGCGACCACCGGCCACCCCTTCTGGGTCCCCGACCTGAAGAAGTGGCTGAAGGCCGGCGAACTCAAGCCCGGCCAGTGGCTCCAGACCGGCTCCGGCACGTGGGTGCAGGTCGACGCGGTCAGCGCGTGGACACAGCAGGCCGCGGTCTACAACCTGACGGTCGACACGGCGCACACGTACTACGTGGCGGCGGGCGAGACGTCCACCCTCGTTCACAACTGTGGTCCCTCTGCGGATCTGGTCGGATATGCGGACTTCCTGCGCCCGCATTCAAAGAAGCGCGGGGTGATCTACGCGGCGAAGTACACGTCGCCTTCGGGTAAGAGCTACTTCGGCTACAACGGGCACGGTCTGAAGGCGAAGGCTGGAGGGCTCCTCGACCGGATGATCCGTCAGAAGGGCAAGCGCGGCCACGATCAGTGCGCAGAGACGATGTGCATGATTCTTGCTGAGCAGGCAGAAGGCGACTCCGCCTTGATCAACGGCACGATGGAGGTGGTGAAAGTTCGAGGATTGAACTCTGGGGGCACCGCTCACGGCACCCCTGCGACGCCGTGCGCTCACACATGCCAGCCACGTCTCGACTGGGTCGGCATCGACCACGACAAGTAGCCGAGGAGGAGTAGGGGTATGCCCGGCATCAGGAATGAGCAGGCGTTCAGGGAGGCAGCGACGCGTGTGGTCGACCTCGTGTTCACGGACGACGACGCATACCTGGACGCCTTGCCCGAGGTGGTGGAGAGTTCGATCGGGACGCCCCTCGCAGAGGTCTATGTGGCATTGCAGGAGGGACGTCCGCTGGCTGAACTCGAGCGCGCGGTGCGCCTGTTGGTCGACGTAGCTGCTGGCGTGATGTCAGAGATGCCGCCTGAGCTCGCTGAAATGTTGCGAGAGTTGCGGTTCGCTGGGAGAGGCCGAACGTGAGGCGGTCGGAGCTGTGCCGTAAGAGTTGTGCGCCTGATGCTGCGCCGTTTCGGCATGGGCCGACCGGAGGAGGCCTGCTGAGGGGCGTGCCCGGGGTCCGCTGGGGGGAATTGCGCGGTGGCAGGCGCCGGCCCGGGCCATTCCTCAGCTGCTCTCCAAGGTCGCGTGGGGCAGCGAGATGTCTCCCGGCTCGCCATCGACGACCCTGGTGACTGCACGCTGATCGGCGGGCGGCGGGTGGTGCACGCGTGCCTTTCTGCCAGGCGGCCGGCTGCGCCACCTCGTCCTTGGCGAGTTCCTGGCCTGCCGGATCACCAGCTATCTGTTCACACGGGACGCCCCGTGCATCCGGTCGACATGACTCGAAAGAGTGAAGACGGCGGCAAACCCTGACGTCACCGCAGGTCCGCCGCAGTGGACGGCTCGGGAAACCCGAAGGGATGAATGCTCAGCGAACCGCGTCCACGGCCGCGATCGATTCCCCACACTGCCACATACGTATCCACATCCGTGCTCTCCGGCGGGCCTGCGCGGCGCATCGCGTGCACGGCGCCCGATGCGTCCTGACGAGGAGTGCGGGGCGGCGGAGGGGAGGGAAGGGTGCCGCAGCGGCGCACTCCGTTCGGTGACAGGGCCCGTTACTGGTTCGACAGCACGCTGGCCCGCGGTGCCTCCGTCCTCGTCGGCTGGATGGCGCTGCTGTGTCTGGCCATCGTCGTCCCGGCCAGTGCGGTGCTGGTGTGGACCGACCCGCAAGCGCCGGCGCCTCTGACGGACCGGCTGGCGGAGGTGTGGCACCTCACCGGGGAGACACTGCGGCTGGGCGGTGCGAAGGACACGCCCCTGCGAGTGACGATGTCGGTGCTGCTCGCACTGGTCGCTCTGCTGTACGTCTCGACGCTCGTCGGCCTGATCACAACGGCGCTCACGGAGCGCCTCACCGCGTTGCGACGGGGCCGTTCCACCGTGCTCGAACAAGGACACGCCGTGGTTCTGGGGTGGTCGGAGCAGGTCTTCACGGTGGTGAGCGAGCTGGTGGCCGCGGGCGCCAACCAGCGGCGCGCGGCGGTGGCCGTGCTGGCCGACCGGGACAAGACCGCCATGGAGGAGGCCCTGAGCAGGAAGGTGGGCCCCGTCGGCCGTACGCGGCTGATCTGCCGCAGCGGCCCCACCACCGACCCGGCCGTGCTCACCCTGACCAGCCCGGACACGGCCGGTGTCGTGCTGGTCCTGCCCCACGACGAGCCCGACGCCGACGCCGAGGTGGTCAAGACGCTGCTGGCGCTCAGGGCGGCCGTGGCGGGGGAGGGACCCCGTCCGCCCGTCGTCGCCGCCGTCCGGGACGACAGCTACCGCCTGGCAGCCCGTCTCGCCGCCGGACCGGGCGGCGTCGTCCTGGAGAGCGACACCGTCACCGCCCGGCTGATCGTCCAGGCCGCCCGCCGCCCCGGGCTCTCCCTCGTGCACCAGGAACTCCTCGACTTCGCCGGCGACGAGTTCTACCTGATCACCGAGCCGTCCCTGGTCGGCCGCCCGTTCGGCGACGCGCTGCTGTCCTACCCGACGTCGAGCGTCGTCGGGATGATGCGAGGAGACACCCCGCTGCTCAACCCGCCACCGCAGACGCCGATAGCCCCGGACGACGTGCTCATCGTCATCTCCCGTGACGACGACACGGCCTGGCCGGGCGACTGCGCGGAGTTGG
Source organism: Streptomyces aurantiaciflavus (assembly GCF_049808595.1). Taxonomy (NCBI): domain Bacteria; kingdom Bacillati; phylum Actinomycetota; class Actinomycetes; order Kitasatosporales; family Streptomycetaceae; genus Streptomyces; species Streptomyces aurantiaciflavus. Next base: position 353,315 of record NZ_JBNCAQ010000003.1, read on the forward strand.
TCGAGAAGGCGGCGATGGCGTCCGGTCCTGCGACGCCCGCGAGGCCGGAGCGGGTTCTCCTGCTGGGCTGGAATCGCCGAGCGCCGCTCATGATCGACCAGTTGCGCCGCCGCGCCCGGCCCGGATCCGCCGTCGACGTGGTCGCGGACGGTGGTGAGGCGACGGTCCGGCAGGTGAGCGAGGCCGAGGCGCAGAGCGGCACCGACCTGACCGTGACCCTGCACGACGGCGACGTCACCCGTCCCGAGACCCTCCGACGCCTCGACGTTCACTCCTACGACAGCGTGGTCGTGCTCGGCCAGGACCCCGCTCCCGGACAGCCGCCGGACGACCCCGACAACCGCACGCTCGTCACCCTCCTGCTTCTGCGTCAGCTGGAGGAAGCCGGCGGGCGCGAACTGCCGGTCGTCACCGAACTGATCGACGACCGCAACCGGGCGCTGGCCCCCATCAGCCCCGGAGCCGACGTGATCATCAGTGGCAAGCTCATCGGCCTGCTCATGGCACAGATCTCCCAGAACCGGCACCTGGCAGCGGTGTTCGAGGAACTGTTCTCCGCCGACGGCACCGGGGTTCGACTGCGGCCGGCCACCGACTACGTGCTGCCGGGGCGTGAGACGTCCTTCGCCACAGTCGTGGCCGCGGCACGTCGTCGCGGTGAATGCGCCATCGGTTACCGAAGCCATGACGACTCGTCGACGGGTCCCGGCTACGGCGTGCGGATCAATCCGCCCAAGGCCGAGCGACGCCGCTGGAGGGCCGAGGACGAGGTGGTCGTCGTCGGCAAGGACTGACGGAAGGCTGCGGCGGGACGCGGGGGCGCCGCCCAGCACCTGCGCCCGGGCACGGCAACGCGCTGAGTGTCAGCGGCTCCCGGTCCTGCGAAGCTCGACGAGACGGAGCGGCGGCCTCGGCTCCATCTGCCACGTCTCCGACCCGAACCATCCGGCCCACCGCTACCCGGGTGTCACCTACGCGGCCTCGAAGGCCACGGTCAACATGCTCACCGCAGGCCTTCCCCCACCATGCGGATCAACGCCGTGGCGCCCGGTTTCACGAAGAGGGACCTAACGGGTCCGGCCGCCAGACCGTTACGGCGTGGAGAAGCTGCCTCGCCCCGGAGGCGAGGGGCCGTCGGTGCGGACGCCGCCCGTGACCCGCAGGAACTCCAGCTTTTCCGCGTCGGCGGAACCCGCGGCCACCGTGTAGACGACGAGGCGGATGTCGCAGCCCGGGACGGTGAGCACGTCGCAGTCGCACGTCACCTCGCCGACCTGGGGGTGCAGGATGGTTTTGCGGGCCGAGACGTGCGGTCCGACCGCACCCTCGTCCCACAGTCGGGTGAACTCCGCGCTGGTGGACCTCAGTTCCTCGACGAGGTCGGTCAGGCCACGGTCGCGGGGGTAGTCGACGAGAGCTGTGCGCAGGTCGGCGACGAGGGCGGGGTTCAGGGCGTCGCCGTCCTGGAGCACGGGCCAGGCCGCGAGCCGGCTGGGCCCTGCGGCGAAGACCGCCCGCGCCAGATTCCGCTCGACGTGTGTCCGTGCGCTGGGGTCGCCCAGCAGCACTGCCCATGCCGGGGTCCAGGACAGCAAGGTCCAGTCGGCGCTGAACACGCCCACGGGGAACTCCCCGAGGCGGGCCAGCATCCGCTGGACCCCCGCCGGAACATGCGTGGAGATCGTCCCCTCCTGGGGCGGGAGCAGGCCGGCCAGCCGGTAGGCGTGATCGCGCTCCATGGGCTGCAGCTGCAGTGCCCTGGCCAGGCTCGCGACGACCTGCGCCGAAGGGCTCGTGGCCCGCCCCTGCTCCAGCCGCACCACATAGTCGACCGACAGCCCCGCGAGCTCGGCCAGTTCCTCGCGTCGCAGCCCCACCGCACGTCGTCCGGGCCGCGAAGGCCGCCCGACGTCGAGGGGAGAAAGCCGGTCGCGCCAGCGGCGCAATGCCGTGCCCAGGGTCTCGTCCACTCGGCCATTGTCTCCGCCGGACAGCCGTTGTGCCTGGTACTGGCAGTCCTACCGTCGCAGAGGGCACTGGT